>NZ_JAVFVX010000007.1:0-108002 GCF_033441795.1 Streptomyces sp. ADMS
GCAGATGAAGATGATCGCGGCGCTGCGCAACCAGTTCGGCGGCCACGCGGTCGAGACGAAGTAGTCCACAGGGCCGCCCAGCGGTCCACAAGTCCGGGGGAGGTCGGTGAACGACCATGCACGTCACGCATCTGTCGCTGGCCGACTTCCGCTCGTACGCCCGGGTCGACGTTCCGCTCGAACCGGGCGTCACCGCGCTCGTGGGCCCCAACGGGCAGGGCAAGACGAACCTTGTCGAGGCGATCGGCTATCTCGCCACGCTGGGCAGCCACCGGGTCTCTTCGGACGCGCCCCTCGTTCGTATGGGCGCCGACCGGGCGGTGATCAGGGCGCAGGTCAAGCAGGGCGAGCGGCAGCAGCTGGTAGAGCTGGAGCTGAACCCCGGCCGGGCGAACCGCGCCCGCATCAACAGGTCGTCGCAGGTCAGGCCCCGTGACGTCCTGGGGATCGTACGGACGGTGCTGTTCGCGCCCGAGGATCTCGCGCTGGTGAAGGGCGACCCGGGTGAGCGGCGGCGGTTCCTCGACGAGCTGATCACCTTGCGCTCCCCGCGCATGGCGGGCGTGCGCTCCGACTACGACCGCGTCCTCAAGCAGCGCAACACGCTCCTCAAGTCAGCGGCGCTGGCCCGGCGGCACGGCGGGCGCACGATGGACCTGTCGACGCTCGACGTGTGGGACCAGCATCTCGCGCGCGTGGGGGCGGAGTTGCTGGCCCAGCGGCTCGACCTGATCGCCGCGATCCAGCCGCTGGCCGACAAGGCGTACGAGCAGCTGGCGCCCGGGGGAGGTCCGCTCGCCCTGGAGTACAAGCCGTCGGCGCCGGGTGAGGCCCATGTGCGCGACGAGCTGTACGAGCAGTTGATGGAGGCTCTGGCGGAGGTCCGCAAGCAGGAGATCGAGCGGGGCGTCACCCTCGTGGGACCGCATCGGGACGACCTGCATCTCAGGCTCGGTCAGCTGCCCGCCAAGGGGTACGCCTCCCACGGTGAGTCGTGGTCGTACGCGCTGGCGCTGCGGCTGGCCTCGTACGACCTGCTGCGGGCCGAGGGCAACGAGCCGGTGCTCGTCCTCGACGACGTGTTCGCGGAGCTGGACACGCGCCGCCGGGAGCGCCTGGCGGAGCTGGTGGTGCCCGGTGAGCAGGTGCTGGTGACGGCCGCGGTCGACGACGACGTACCGCATGTGCTGGCGGGGACGCGCTACTCGGTGTCGGACGGGGCGGTGGAGCGCGCATGACGGCCGACCGGTCAGCGTCCGGGGGCCCCGGCGAATCCCCCGCATCCCGCGGTCCGTCCCCCGAGCCCTCTGGGGTGGATCTGGCGCGGGTGGCGCTCAGGGCGGCGAAGGAGGCGGCACGCGCGCGTGGGGACGCGGTGCAGCAGAGGAAGCAGGCGCGGCGCGAGGGCGGTCTGCGTTCCGGCTCGGGCCGTGACGGACGCGACCCGATGGCGCTCGGTGCGGCGATCAACCGGCTGGTGACGGAGCGCGGGTGGGAGGCGCCGGCCGCGGTGGGCGGGGTGATGGGCCGCTGGCCGCAGATCGTCGGTGACGACCTGGCCAAGCACTGCGAGCCGGAGTCGTACGACGAGGACGAGCGGGTGCTGACCGTGCGCTGCGACTCGACGGCGTGGGCGACGAACGTGCGGTTGCTCGCGCCGCAGCTGGTCGCACGCCTGAACGAGGACCTCGGGCACGGCAGGGTGCGGCTGCTCAAGGTGCTCGGTCCCCATGGTCCGGCCCGCCGTTTCGGCCCGTTGCGGGCCCCCGGGAGCACCGGTCCGGGCGACACCTACGGGTGAGCCCCAGTACTCCCCATGGGTGAGGTGTGTCACATGAAAGGCCTGCCGGGTGCGGGTCGTCGGCAGTGCACGCGTTGGCGAATCCCTACCTGACTCCCCGGTAGCCAAGGGTTGACACCCGGAAGCGCTGAGTGCCTCTCCAAGCCTCTTGGAGCCCCGCTCCATATATGGGGACTCGGGAGAGACCGGTTGAGGGCGGCACATGCGGACTCAGGTACCGGCAAACCCCCATCACTGTCGGCGCTACCGGTAGACTGGGAGCTAATCCCGCCCCATTGGAGGGGACCACCGGGAAATGGTGTGCACCGCTGACTAAGGCTTACCAACGCAACACGCCGCAGCCGCTCCGGCCGACCGCTGGGAGCTTGGCTTGTGCTGTGCCAGAGAGGGCGCTTCGTGGCCGATTCCGGCAACCCCAACGAGAACATCCCGTCCACCGAGGCCCTGGCCAAAACCGCCGAGGCCTCAGCCACGGCGTACGACGCCAACGCCATCACCGTCCTCGAGGGTCTGGACGCGGTCCGCAAGCGACCCGGCATGTACATCGGTTCGACCGGTGAGCGTGGTCTGCACCACCTGGTGCAGGAGGTCGTCGACAACTCCGTGGACGAGGCGCTGGCCGGTCACGCGGACACCATCGACGTGACGGTCCTCGCCGACGGTGGTGTGCGCGTCATCGACAACGGCCGTGGCATCCCGGTGGGCATCGTCCCGTCCGAGGGCAAGCCGGCCCTCGAGGTCGTGCTGACCGTGCTGCACGCGGGCGGCAAGTTCGGCGGCGGCGGCTACGCGGTCTCCGGCGGTCTGCACGGCGTCGGTGTCTCCGTCGTGAACGCTCTGTCCAGCAGGGTCGCCGTCGAGGTCAGGACCGACGGCTACCGCTGGACGCAGGACTACAAGCTGGGTGTCCCTACGGCTCCGCTGGCCCAGCACGAGGCGACGGACGAGCACGGCACGTCGGTCACCTTCTGGGCCGACGGCGACATCTTCGAGACCACCGAGTACTCCTTCGAGACGCTCTCGCGGCGCTTCCAGGAGATGGCGTTCCTCAACAAGGGTCTGACGATCAACCTCACGGACGAGCGTGAGGTGGCGAAGGCCACGATCGGGGCGGACGAGGCGGGCGCCGACGAGAAGGACGAGGTCAGGACCGTCTCGTACCACTACGAGGGCGGCATCGTCGACTATGTGACGTACCTCAACTCCCGCAAGGGCGACGTGGTGCACCCGACCGTCATCGACCTGGAGGCGGAGGACAAGGACAAGAGCCTGTCCCTCGAGGTCGCGATGCAGTGGAACAGTGGTTACACCGAGGGTGTGTACTCCTTCGCGAACATCATCCACACGCATGAGGGCGGTACGCACGAGGAGGGCTTCCGTGCGGCGCTGACCTCGCTGATCAACAAGTACGCGCGCGACAAGAAGCTGCTTCGTGAGAAGGACGACAACCTCACGGGCGACGACATCCGCGAGGGTCTGACCGCGATCATCTCGGTCAAGCTGGGCGAGCCGCAGTTCGAGGGCCAGACCAAGACCAAGCTGGGCAACACGGAGGCGAAGACCTTCGTGCAGAAGGCGGTCTACGAGCACCTCAACGACTGGCTGGACCGCAATCCGGTCGAGGCCTCGGACATCATCCGCAAGGGCATCCAGGCGGCCACCGCGCGTGTGGCGGCCCGCAAGGCCCGTGACCTCACGCGTCGCAAGGGACTGCTGGAGACGGCGTCGCTGCCGGGCAAGCTGTCCGACTGCCAGTCGAACGACCCCACCAAGTGCGAGATCTTCATCGTCGAGGGTGACTCCGCCGGCGGTTCGGCCAAGTCCGGCCGCAACCCGCAGTACCAGGCGATCCTCCCGATCCGCGGCAAGATCCTGAACGTGGAGAAGGCGCGGATCGACAAGATCCTGCAGAACCAGGAGATCCAGGCGCTGATCTCGGCCTTCGGCACCGGAGTCCACGAGGACTTCGACATCGAGAAGCTGCGCTATCACAAGATCATCCTGATGGCGGACGCCGACGTCGACGGCCAGCACATCAACACCCTGCTGCTGACCTTCCTGTTCCGCTTCATGCGCCCGCTGGTCGAGGCCGGCCACGTGTTCCTGTCCCGTCCTCCGCTGTACAAGATCAAGTGGGGCCGGGACGACTTCGAGTACGCGTACTCGGACCGTGAGCGCGACGCCCTGATCGAGCACGGCCGGCAGAACGGCAAGCGCACCCGCGACGACTCGGTCCAGCGCTTCAAGGGTCTCGGCGAGATGAACGCCGAGGAACTGCGCATCACGACGATGGACCAGGAGCACCGGGTCCTCGGCCAGGTCACGCTCGACGACGCCGCGCAGGCCGACGACCTCTTCTCGGTCCTGATGGGCGAGGACGTCGAGGCGCGCCGCGCGTTCATCCAGCGCAACGCCAAGGACGTCCGTTTCCTCGACATCTGAGTCGGTCTCAGCTGACCGCACCAGAAAGGATCTTCACCAGCAATGACCGACGAGACACCCCTTTCCCCCACTGGTCCGAACACCCCTGAAGAGGGCCAGATCACTCTGCGTGTCGAGCCCGTCGGGCTCGAGACCGAGATGCAGCGCTCGTACCTCGACTACGCGATGTCCGTCATCGTGTCGCGCGCGCTGCCCGACGTAAGGGACGGTCTCAAGCCCGTCCACCGTCGTGTCCTGTACGCCATGTACGACGGCGGCTACCGGCCCGAGAAGGGCTTCTACAAGTGCGCCCGTGTCGTCGGCGACGTCATGGGTACGTACCACCCGCACGGTGACTCCTCGATCTACGACGCGCTGGTCCGCCTCGCGCAGCCGTGGTCGATGCGGATGCCGCTGGTGGACTCCAACGGCAACTTCGGCTCTCCCGGCAACGACCCGGCCGCCGCCATGCGGTACACCGAGTGCAAGCTGAAGCCGCTGTCCATGGAGATGGTCCGCGACATCGACGAGGAGACCGTCGACTTCACGGACAACTACGACGGCCGCAACCAGGAGCCGACGGTTCTGCCGGCCCGCTTCCCGAACCTGCTGATCAACGGATCGGCGGGCATCGCGGTCGGTATGGCGACCAACATCCCGCCGCACAACCTCCGCGAGGTCGCGGCCGGCGCCCAGTGGTATCTGGAGAACCCCGAGGCCTCCCACGAGGAACTGCTCGATGCCCTGATCGAGCGCATCAAGGGCCCCGATTTCCCCAGCGGTGCCCTGGTGGTGGGCCGAAAGGGCATCGAGGAGGCGTACCGCACCGGTCGTGGCTCCATCACGATGCGCGCGGTCGTCGACGTCGAGGAGATCCAGAACCGCCAGTGCCTGGTGGTCACCGAACTCCCTTACCAGGTCAACCCGGACAACCTGGCGCAGAAGATCGCCGACCTGGTGAAGGACGGCAAGATCGGCGGTATCGCCGACGTCCGCGACGAGACGTCGTCCCGTACGGGCCAGCGTCTGGTCATCGTCCTGAAGCGGGACGCGGTCGCCAAGGTCGTCCTGAACAACCTCTACAAGCACACCGACCTGCAGACGAACTTCGGCGCGAACATGCTGGCGCTGGTGGACGGCGTACCGAGGACCCTGTCCCTGGACGCGTTCATCCGGCACTGGGTGACGCACCAGATCGAGGTCATCGTCCGGCGCACGCGCTTCAGGCTGCGCAAGGCCGAGGAGCGCGCGCACATCCTGCGTGGCCTCCTGAAGGCCCTGGACGCCATCGACGACGTCATCGCGCTGATCCGGCGCAGTGACACCGTCGAGATCGCGCGCGAGGGCCTGATGGGCCTCCTGGAGATCGACGAGATCCAGGCCAACGCCATCCTGGAGATGCAGCTGCGCCGCCTGGCGGCTCTGGAGCGCCAGAAGATCGTCGCCGAGCACGACGAGCTTCAGGCGAAGATCCGCGAGTACAACGCGATCCTCGCCTCGCCCGTGCGTCAGCGCGGCATCATCAGCGAGGAACTCGCCGCGATCGTCGAGAAGTTCGGCGACGACCGGCGCTCCAAGCTGGTCCCGTTCGACGGTGACATGTCCATCGAGGACCTGATCGCCGAAGAGGACATCGTCGTCACCATCTCGCGCGGCGGTTACGTCAAGCGCACCAAGACCGAGGACTACCGCTCGCAGAAGCGCGGCGGCAAGGGCGTACGCGGCACGAAGCTCAAGGAAGACGACATCGTCGACCACTTCTTCGTGTCGACCACGCACCACTGGCTGCTGTTCTTCACCAACAAGGGCCGCGTCTACCGCGCGAAGGCGTACGAGCTGCCCGACGCCGGACGTGACGCGCGTGGACAGCACGTCGCCAACCTGCTGGCCTTCCAGCCGGACGAGGCGATCGCGGAGATCCTCGCGATCCGCGACTACGAGGCGGCGCCCTATCTGGTGCTGGCCACCAAGGGTGGTCTGGTGAAGAAGACGCCTCTGAAGGATTACGATTCGCCGCGTGCCGGCGGTGTCATCGCGATCAACCTCCGTGAGACGGAGGACGGTTCCGACGACGAACTGATCGGAGCCGAACTCGTTTCGTCCGAGGACGATCTGCTGCTGATCAGCAGAAAGGCGCAGTCGATCAGGTTCACGGCGACGGACGACGCACTGCGTCCGATGGGCCGTGCCACCTCGGGTGTCAAGGGCATGAGCTTCCGTGAGGGAGACCAGCTGCTCTCGATGAATGTTGTTCGACCCGGTACGTTCGTGTTCACTGCTACAGACGGCGGGTACGCGAAGCGGACCGCTGTCGACGAGTACCGCGTCCAGGGGCGCGGCGGCCTCGGTATCAAGGCCGCCAAGATCGTCGAGGACCGCGGTTCTCTCGTCGGTGCGCTGGTGGTCGAGGAGACCGACGAGATCCTCGCCATCACGCTCTCCGGCGGTGTGATTCGTACGCGAGTCAATGAGGTCAGGGAGACGGGCCGTGACACCATGGGCGTCCAACTGATCAACCTGGGCAAGCGCGATGCCGTAGTCGGCATCGCACGTAACGCCGAGGCGGGACGCGAGGCCGAGGAGGTCGACGGCGACGACGCCGTGGACGAGCCGGCCGAGGGTGCCGCGACCACCGGCACGGACGAGGGCGATCAGTCCTCGTCGGAGTAGCGCGAGGAGTGAGTCATCGTGAGCGGAGCCACGGGCGCCGGGTCGTCCGGCAGTTCGTCCGGTCCCTCGACCGGCACGGATAAGGACGGCGGCGGTCGTGGCTCCGCCGCGCGTGCGACCGATGCGCAGGGTGCGAGGGACGCACACAGTGCGACAGATCCGCACACGACCAACCTGCAGGCCATCAGGCCGCGTACGACCGGCAAGCGCTCGCCCGACACGCACGGATCCAAGGGATCCCAGGGGGGAACTGTGACGGACGCCAGAGGTCCGCAGACCCAGCAGTACGGGGTCGGCGCGGGTCCGGCCGCCCAGGGCGCCCCGGGCTCGCTGCCGGTGCCGGAGCCCGCCGCCCAGCGCGCCGCCGCGCCGCCCCAGCAGCAGGGTTCGCCTTTGCCCGGCGAGCGGCAGCCGCAGCAGCCCGCGGGGCCCTATCACCCGCCGCAGGCCTACCCGACGGCCGCTCCGGCGGGCCCTGCGGCCCCAGTTCAGGCCCAGGCGGGAGCGGGGGCCGTACGGCGTCCGCGTACGGGGGCGCGCACTCTGCCTCGTACACGCAAGGCACGTCTGCGCGTGTCCAAGGCGGATCCGTGGTCGGTGATGAAGGTCAGCTTCCTGCTGTCGATCGCGCTGGGCATCTGCACGATCGTCGCGGCGGTGGTCCTGTGGATGGTCATGGACGCGATGGGCGTCTTCTCGACAGTCGGCGGCACGATCTCGGAGGCCACGGGTTCGAACGAGTCGAACGGCTTCGACCTCCAGTCCTTCCTGTCGCTTCAGAACGTCGTGCTGTTCACGTCGGTCATCGCGGTCATCGACGTCGTCCTCGCGACGGCGCTGGCGACGCTCGGCGCGTTCATCTACAACCTCTCCGCGGGCTTTGTCGGCGGCATCGAGCTGACGCTTGCCGAGGACGAGTGAGCTGGTGAAGTGCAGGTGAAGCGCGGGTGAGGTGCGGTCTCGAACGTCGCCCGACTATCGATTTTGGGACTGGCCGCGTCGTGCGCTAATCTTCAGAGGTCAGCGCGCGGGACGTACACCGCAGAGCGCGGCGGGGCTATAGCTCAGTTGGTTAGAGCGCATCCCTGATAAGGATGAGGCCACAGGTTCAAATCCTGTTAGCCCCACAGTGAAAAGGCCCCCAGCCAGTGATGGTTGGGGGCCTTTCGTTTGTCCTGGTGCTTCTCCGTGTGGCTTTGTACGCAAGTTCGCCGCTACATGGGGAGGGGGTTGCGCGAGGAGGTCACGCGAGCGGCGTCAGGAAGGCGGCCGGGCCGCCGTCTCGGCGTTCGTGTCGGCCTCCGGGCCGGCTTCCGTCTCGGCGTCCGTGTCCGCGGGCGAGCGGTGGCGGCAGCTCGGGGAGGAGCCGTGGGCCTCGGCTCCGATGCGCTGTTTCATCGTGGGGGGCAGGGACCGGGCGTAGGACCAGGCCCAGGCAGCTGTCGTGGGTGCCGCCGCGGGTGTGGCGCAGTTGCGTGCCGGGTGGCTCTCGGCTACCGCCGCGGTGGCGGTCGTCGTGATCAGTCCGAGCGTCGTGCACAGCGCCAGGAAGGCGGTGACGACGGCGGTCCACAGCTTCATGACCTTGTTCTGGGCCATGGCCCCTCACTTTCGGGTTGGGCGATTTGCGTACTTTCCTCATCATGTGTATGCAGGCCGCGAAGTGGTGGACCCAGGCCTGTGGCGCGTCGATCTTCCGATGAACACCACTCGGATGGGTGCAACGGGGGCGGAAAGTGGAGGTGGGGGAGGGGCGGGAGCGGTGTGTCGCGAAAAATCACCGTACGTGGAGATCTGATCACCCTCCGATCGGAGTGGTGTCGTCCACTTCTACTGCGGTGTGCCGGGCGGGAGTTGGGGGCCGCCGCAGGTCACTGATCGGTCTCGGCCGGAGGGTATAGTCGGGCGCCAGAAGTCTCCTACGTCAAGGAAAGACGAGGTCGCACGGTGAAGAAGCTTCTTCTGGTCGCACTGGCCGCCATCGGCGGGCTCCTCGTGTACCGCCAGATCCAGGCGGATCGCGCCGAGCAGGATCTGTGGACGGAGGCGACCGACTCCGTGCCCACGGGTTCGTGAGCATCGACAGCAGTCTGTGAACAGACCCCGGCCGCCGACGCGGTCGGGGTTTTGTGTTGTCCGGGACGGTACGGCGGGATGGCGCCGTGGTGCGGTGGGTAGTTCACCGCAGCAAATGAAGTAATTGCTGGGGCAAATTCAGATGCCCCGGAGTAGGTCGTTTCGGGCGCTCGTACGAATTGCGGGGGTGGCGGGACAGTCGGCGGGGCAGGATGGGCGACGGTCCGGGCAGAGATCGTGCCCGGGCAGGGCAGGGCAGGGACGGCGGTCGGCCGGGCGGCGACGGAGCATGGCGAGGGGTGGCACGTGATGGGGCGGCGCACGGTGCGGGGCGCGGTCGTGGCGGCGGTGCTGTGCGCGGTGGCGGGGACGGGTGCGGGCCCGGGGGCCGGCTCCGAGGCGGTCGCCGCGCCGGATGCGTACGCGTACGACTTCGCCGACGACGTCCGGACCGTCGAGGGCGCCCCGAGCACCACGGAAGCCGTACAACTGGAGCCCGGCGGGACCTACCGGAGCACCCTCCCGGTCAACGGAAGGCTCTACTTCCGCCTCGAACTCGACGCCACGTCCAACGCCTACGTCTCCGCCACCGCTGTCCCCCCGCAGGGCACGACGGTGTCCTCCTCCGACGGCGTCAAAGTGGCCGTGGAGGACGCCGACGCCCGCTCGTGCTCCTACGACAGCACCCGCTTCGGGGCTTCCCGCAGCCCGCATCCGATCGCCGCCTGGGCATCACGCGTGACCGACGGCGAGACGACGGCGTGTCAGAGCGCCGGGACGTACTACGTCGTCGTGGACCGTATCGATTCGGCGGGCTCCTCGTCGGACGACTGGGACCTGGAGCTGGCGTACGTGTCGGAGCCGGGCCTCGTGGCCGAAGGCGCGACGACAGCGCCCGAGTCCCCCGAGTCCTGGGACTCCGCCTCACCCGACCCGCTCACCGGTGACGCCGTCCGTCGCGAGGGCGGCGCCGGCTTCGCCACGGCCGCCGCGGCAGGGCAGGGAGTCTGGCAGGACGCCATCGTGCCCGGCCAGACCCTGTTCTACCGGGTGCCCGTCGACTGGGGGCAGCAGCTCCATGCAGTCGCCGAACTGGGCAGCTCCAGCGGCGGTTCCAGCGGCGGCAGCCGATACGTCAGTTCCGCGCTCGTCATGTCGCTCTACAACCCCGCGCGCGGGTACGTCGACGACGAGAGCCTCGTCTACGACGGCCGCCAGAGCTCGGCCGCCCTCGATCCGCTGCCACCCGTCGCGTACGCCAACCGCTACGGCACCGGCGACCGGATGAGCGGCATGCGGTTCGCCGGCTCGTACTACCTCGTCGTCCATCTCGGCGAGCAGGTGACGGAACGGTTTGGCGCGGGGCCGTACGGGCTGACGCTGCGGGTGCAGGTGAGCGGTACGGCGCAGGACGCACCCGGGTATCTGGGGCAGTCCGTGCCCCGGGACACCTTCGCGGTCACGGAACAGGACCGGGAAGCGGCCGCCGGTTGGACGTCCGGTGGGGTGGCGGGCGGGACGCGAGCCGACGGGGCGGACAAGAGCGCGGCGGGGAGCGGCGGGGACGGTGACGCCACGATGCGGGTGGTCGCGGTGAGCGGCATCGGGGCGGGGAGCCTGCTGGTGCTGGTCCTCGGGCTGTGGACGGTGGTCGCCCGGCGGCGGGCCCGCGCCTAGGTCAGATGCGGAACAGCGCCCAGAAACCGACGGCGTAGCAGGCCAGGGCGAGGAACAGGACCGGTATCGCCACCTTCGCGGGTGGGCCGGGGCGGCGCTGGCGGCGTCGGCCGCGGTGCTGCGGAACAGGTTGCGGGGAGACTGGCGCCGGCGGCGACCCAGCGGAGTACGCGTCCTGCCGCAGCGTCGGTGTGGGAGTCGCGGTCGCCGTCGGGGTCTGCGCAGGGTTCGGAGTCCGGGAGGCGGTCCGGGGCGCGTGCGGGGCTCCGAAGGACGGGACTTCGAAGGGCGGGGGTATGTGGACCGCGGCCGGCGCCGGGAGCGGGACAGCCGCAGGGGGAGTGGAGAGCCGCTCCGGCTGGTGCGGGGGGTGCTGGTGCTGCTGGGGCCCGGAGGGGACCGTGAGCTGAGGCGGGGGCAGGTGGAAGCTGCCCGTGTCCGACATGGCGGACGGCAGTGGCGGCAGCGTTTCCGGCGGCTGTGGGGGCACCCTGGACGGCTGCGGCGGGATGGGGACACCGGCGGCGGCCTGCGCGGAGACCGGGTACGCGGGCGTCGGGCGGGAAGGAGCGGTGGACGGTGGGTGAGTGGGACGCGGTGGTGTGACGTCAGGCTGGGACGGGCCGCCGTTCCACGGAGGCGAAGCCGAAGCCGCATGAGCCGGGTGGGCCGGATGCTCTGACCGGGACTGCTGCGCCTGTTCGGAAGCACCGGTCCCGTCATGCAAGAGCTCCGCCGGTACGAAGTCGCCGCCGGGCGGGATCGGGGCGCCTCCGGAGGACTGCCAGGGCTGCTCGGCGCCGGAGCCGGTGGGCGCCGGGTCCGTGACCGGCCTGGACGGTATGGCACCCGTACCCGGTCTCGACGGCGGGGAGACGCTCCCCGGCGCCGGCACGGGATCCGGCATCGGACCGGGCAGTGGACCCGGCATCGGCCTGAGCCCCGGCCCGGTGTGTGTGCCGCCTGTCGCCGGGCCGGTGGGCGTTCCGTCCGGGTTCGGTTCGCGGTACGGGTCGTACCGGCGGGCTGCCCCCGGGCCGGTGTGCACGCCGTCCGAGTCCGGATCGCCGTGTCCGGCGCCTGCTGTCGGCCTGCCCCCTGTGCTGCCGCCCGCTCCTGCTCCCGTACGCGCGCCGCTCGTGGTCACGTCGTGGGAGGGTTTGAGCGGGCCGGTCGGGGCGAAGCCCCTTGGGAGCGGGCCGAGTTGGTCGAAGATCTCGATCAGCTCGTCGTCGGGGCCGGGCTCGGGCAGGAGCTCGGCGGCCTGGGCGAGGGCCTTGCGTGCGCCCGTGGCGGTGCGGAACCGCGCCTGTGGGTCCGGTTGCAGCAGCGTGGCCACGACCTGCCAGAGCGGCTCGGGTATGCCCCGGGGGGCACTGGGCGTGCCGTGTTCCGCGAAGTACTCGATGAGGGCCTTGGAGTCCGGCTTGGCGCCCTCCAGGAGATAGAGCGCGACCAGACCCACGGCGAACAGGTCGGAGGGGAAGTCCGGGTCCGCGCCCAGCATTTGCTCGGGGGCGAAGTAACCCGGCGTACCCACCACGTAGTCGGTCTCCGTCAGCCGTGGTTCGCCGAGCCGCATCGCGATGCCGAAGTCGGACAGCCGCAGCCGCGGGCGGCCGGTACCGGTCGCTTCGAGCAGCACGTTGGCGGGCTTGATGTCGCGGTGGACGACACCTTCCGCGTGCACGGCGCCGAGGCCCGAGAGGAGCTGGTCGAGGAGGGTGCAGACGAACGCGGGAGGCAGGGGGCCGTAGTCCGCGATCAGATGGACGAGCGAGCCTCCGGCGACCAGGTCCATGGTGAACAGGACCTTGTCGTCGTCGGCGGCCCAGCTGGCCGGGGCGAGTACGTGCGGGTGGTCGATCCGCAGCGCCTGTTCGCGGACGAAGCGCAGCAGTGAGTGGGCATCGCTCTGCTGGAGGACCTTGGCGGCCACGTACCGGCGCCGGCGGTGGTCCCAGGCGCGCCAGACTGCGCCGACTCCCCCGCGTCCGATCGGGTCGGCGAGTTCGTACCGGCCGGCGAAGACCTCACCCATGGCTCTGCGTCGATCCCCCTTCGGATCCCCGCTCGGTCGGTTCCGGACCGGCGGGTGGTAGGGCTCCTCCTACCCCACTCAGGAGCCCGCTGTCACCCGCTCACCCAGAACCTGTCTCCGTACCTGTTTTCCTGCCTGCCTGGCTACGTGCTTGCCTGCTTGTCTCCGTCCCCCGATTCATGTCGTGGCCCGCGTATTCATGACCCGTATCCGTCCCTGAGCCGTAGCCCGGCCGCCGAACCCCCGGTCGGCGGCCGGGCCGGCGGCTCAGCTCTGGTGGGACTGGTAGTGCGTCACGGCGTCAGAGGTGCGGCCCGCGCCGTACACCCGGAGGAACTCTGCCAGTTCCGGGTGGGTCGGGGCGAGAGTGTCCGCTGCTTCGATGATGTCGCCGGCGGCGGACACCGAGCGCAGCAGCGACTGGATCTCGCGGACCACCCGCTTGACCGTGGGCGCCCCCGAACTCGTGGTCGACTGCGCGGTGTTGCTGAGCACCGAGCCCCCCTGGGACTTCTTGATCTCGTCCATCCGCTCGGTCGCCTCGGCCGCGCTGACGCTGCCGTCCGCGACCTGACCGGCCAGATCCTGCAGCAACTGCACGCGCTGCACCACTGCCGGATTGCCGATCTTGGCCCGCTGGCCGCTCATCAGCTGTGACAGCATCGGCGCGGACAGCCCCAGTACCCCCGCGAGACGAGCCTGGTTGAGACCAAGATCGTCGATGAGCTTACGGAAGAGCGCCCCCAACGGCTCCCCGTACCAGTTCCGCTGAAGCTCCCGCGCTCTTGCGGTTGCTTCCTGCTGTGCGGCATCCATTGCGTCTCCCCATCGCTTCCCCAAATACCGCGGTTCGCTGTAGCGAACCACGTCGAGCATCTTACGGAGAGTGGTTGTCCACGGGGACCCCAATCCTTTTGCGAGATACCCGGGATGACCCGGTACTCTGGTCGTCGGCGCCCACCAGTACATGGTTGTTCTGGGCGGACGCCTTCCGTTCGGGGCCTTAGCTCAGTTGGTAGAGCGCTGTCTTTGCAAGGCAGATGTCAGGGGTTCGACTCCCCTAGGCTCCACTCCGAAGTACCTGGTCATGCCTGGTGACCGGGGGCCGGGTGACCGGCCTACTGGCTGGCAGTACGGATTCCGTACACGTTGCCCGCTTCCGGCATGCTTCCGCCGTCGACCACCCGCAGGCGTTCGCGGGGGTTCTCGAGGCGGTGCTGCTCGGCCAGGAGCACGCCGGCGATCTGCTGCAGGACAGCGCGCCGTTCCCGTTCGCGGTCGAGCCGGTTGGCCACCTCGTCGAGCCGGTCCGGGAACAGGTGCCCGTACAGGTCGAGCGTCATGACCGCCGACTTGTGCCCGAGCATCGTCTGTACGACCTTCACGTCCGCCCCGGAGGCGATCGCGAGCGAGGCCGCTGTGTGCCGCAGCTTGTGGGGCGTGACGCCGAGCTCGCCGAGGCCGGCCGCCTTCACCGCCGGGTTGAAGAACCTTGAGCGGAAGTTGTCCCCGTACAGCGGACCGCCCCGGGGCGCGGTGAACAGCAGCTCGTCACGCTTGCGGCCCTCGATGTGCGCGGCCAGCTCGTCGGCGAGGGAGCGCAGGATCGGCACCTTGCGCCGCTCGTGCGTCTTGGGCATCCCGACGATCAGGCCGCCGCGCGTCTTCTTGTACGCCTGGCGGACCGACACCCGCCGCGCGGCGATGTCGACCGCGCCCACGGTCACCGCCGAGATCTCGCCCCACCGCAGGCCCGTGTACGCGGCAAGCAGCACCAGCGGCCGGTAGGGGCCGGACGCATCGGCGAGCCGGTCCACTTGGCCGTGGGTGAGGTACACGTGATCCCTCGGCACCGGCCGGGGCATAGGCACACCGGCCGCCGGGTTCACGGCGATCCGCTTCGAGCGCACGGCGTGCCCGAGGACCAGGGCGAGCACCTGGTGAATCTTCCCGACCCGCCCCGGCGACAGTGCACGGTGATGCCCCGCACTGCCGGCGACCAACTGGCCGACCCACTCCGCGACGTCCTCCCACTCGATCCCGCGGACCTGGTACGTCCCCCACCGAGGCAGCACGTGCACCCTCAAGGTGTCCTCGTACGTCTCCCGCGTCGTCGGCTCCAGCCCCGCCAGCGTCGCCTTCCACTTCTCCGCGACCTCCGCCAGCGTCGCCTTCCCCGCCGACGCATCCCGGTACGAGCCGTCCCTCAGCCGCGCCTCGACCACGTGAACGTGGTTCTCTGCCTCCGGCTTCCTGCCGAACGTCTTCGAACGGCCCTTGCCCCCGAGGTCGTACCACCGCACCCGCCACCGACCCGGCGGCTGCCGCTTCGCCGCCTTCGCCTTCGCCAGCGCGGTGACGAACTCCTTGTGGTCGGCCCTGTCCTCAATCCAGACCCGCGCCACCGTGGCCCCTTTCCGCCCTCGGGTCCTCGTCCCTCAACTGGTGAGCGAGCTGCGTGCCTTCCCCCTCGGGATCCGACTCGTCCCACTTGATCAGGCCTCGCAGCGCGCCCCAGGTCCCGCGCCGGCGCGGCGGCCGTGCGTACAGGTCGTACTCCAGAAGCGGTGTCAGGTCGTCGCCGGACGGCAGTTCCAGCGGACGCTTACCGTCGAGCCAATCCCAGGCCACGTCAGCCGGAACATTTCCGGCTCCCGTCACGTCGATCATGCTCGTTGGAGAGTCATCGAGCGGCAGCAGCAAGGCCGACGGCGAGACACGCAGGACGGCCGCAAGAGCCGTCAGATCATCCGCCGTGACGACGCGTTCCGCTTTCTCCATGCGCGTGATGCCCGACGGAGGGATCGGCCGCCCTACTCGCTCCAAGGCCGCTGACAGCTGCCGGGTAGTGAGGTTTCGCGCGTTGCGCAGCCGCAGCAGGTTCGCGGCCACGGCGCGTCCGGTAGTTCCTACCTCGATCGTGCGTCGGCCCTTGGGCTGCTCATCGCTCATGGGGACCAGCGTAAGCAGCAGGGAGCGCCTTGTTAGGCGCCTGGTATCGCTTACTATCGGTGTCATGTGATTCACGATAGCGGATTTCGCTGCTATCCTGCAACGCATGTTCCGAGAAAGGGTTGTAAAGATGGCGCAGGGAACCGTAAGGCCGGCCGATGGCCTGCTCTCTCCGTCGCAGGTGTGCGCGGAGTACCCGCTCTTCAAGACCCCGGCGGCCCTCGCGGACCGGCGGTGGAGGGGCGACGGCCCCGACTACATCAAGACGTCGACCGCCCGATCAGGCCGCGTGTTCTACAGGCGCAGCGCCATCGAACGCTGGCTGGACGAGCGCACGGTCACCCCTGCCGCGCAGTCCGCCTGACCCGCCTCGTGTGGCACTGACCGGAAAGGGGGTGGACATGGACGACGAGGAGCCGGGCCGGGCCAGCGGCGGCGTACCGAACGCCTTCGGGAACGCCCTGGCGTGGCGCTGGGTAAAGGACATGCCCCGCCCGCTGCGCGCAGGGTTCCTGAAGCTCCTCTATGCCCTCCGCGCGATCGCACGCCCCGACGGGCGCATCGGAGGGGAGCGGGGGCCCTACCGCATCACCCAAATCGCACAGGCCTGCGGCGCCGACGAGAAGGACACCCGGCGGTACCTCCGTGCCGCCGGGGCGGCCGGCATCGTCGTCATCGAGGGCGAGCAGAAGCGCGGCAGGACCACCCGGTACGCGATTGTCGTGCACCCCGCCCCGAGGTGGGATCTCGCGGCGGCCGTTTTGGAGGAGTCCCGCGCGCCGGCCAAGTCGGCGAAGAAAGAGCCCCCCTGGCGGGAGCAGGACGACGCCCCGGGTTCGGGGGACCGACCCCCGAACCCGAGTCAGGACGGTTCGGGGGACCGACCCCTGAATGGGTTCGGGGGACCGACCCCCGAATGGTTCGGGGGACCGACCCCCGAATACTCAGGTTGTACTCATGTCTCTACTCACGAGATGGCTGGTTTAGGAGATCAACCACAGGACGCCCGCGCGCGGGCTGACCTGAGGGCCGTGCCAACGGACGGCGTCCGCGACCCCATTCCGCCAGGCGGAGGGGTTCCCGGTCAGCTGCCCATGATCTCCGCTGTAACCACCCCCGAGGACCCCACGGCGCCCCGTACGCCGCCCGCCGCGCCCCCGGAGCCCCAGGACGACGAGGGCGGGCCCTACGGCCGTTGTGACCGCTGTACCAAGCCCCTGGTCAAGCCCGACCGGAGTACCTGCTCGAGATGTGCCTACCAGGAAGGAACCGCATCGTGATCATCGATCACGCCGCTATCGCGGCCACGTTGCCGACCGACGTCGACCGGCTCGTCGACGAGCTGCACTACGCCCAGGCGCCCGTGCACATCACCGCGACGAACCGCACGCTGCGCACCGAGCTGGGCGACGCGGACGCCGCCGACTTGGCTGCCGCGGTCGCCATCCGCAAGCGCGCCCTGTGCGAGGCCTGCGCGACCGGCAAGGGCCGCCACAGCGAGCCGGACGGCGCCCGGGTGCGGGATTTCACGCCCGGTGTCCGTACGGGCGGCTAGCATGTCCGTACGCCGCGTTCCTGAGCCCCGGCGCCCGCTCCCCGAGGGCGGGCCATCGCTCCGCGGTCTCTACGTCGCTCCCCGTGGGCGGCAGCACACCCCTTTCGCTTCCCGGTGCGTGCTGCTGCGCGCCGGCATTCCACGGGAGCCCTGATGGCCAGACGAACCCTGCCCGCGTCCTTCGAGGACATGTGCGAGAAGTACGGCGTGCGCGCGAACGGCTCGCTGCTGATCCGCGAGCTGAAGTCCAAGCGCACCGACCGTGAGGATCAGGCCCGCACGCTCACGGCGCGCGGGAAGCTGAATGCCACTGAGGAGCGCCAGTTCGGTCTGCTGATGGACGAGCGGGACGACCTGGACGAGATGGTGACGCAGGCTGAGGAGCGCCTTGAGGCCGACCGCGGCCGCGACGATCGGCCGTCGGGCCGGCGGGACGTTCCGGATCTGTACTTCCACACGGCGGACGGCCGCAGGGTCCGCGGCGTACGGCACGGCGAGTCGTTCGCGCAGGCCACCGGCGCCCCGCGCGCTTCCGGCACCGATGGTGAGGAACTGTCGCTGGGCCGCGCCCTGGTGGGCATCCTGCGCGGTGACCACCAGATGATGGAACGCGAGCTGCGCGCCCAGGTCGTCGCCCAGGACCCCGCCGGCGGCTTCTTCGTGACGCCCACCCTGGGCAACCTGTTCATCGACCTCGCCCGCGCCCAGTCCGTCATCTCGCAGGCCGGCGCCGTGACGATCCCGCTCACTTCCGGGGAGACCCGGATCATGCGCACGGCCACCGACCCCACCGCCACGTGGAAGGCCGAACTCGCCGCGCTCAACAACACCGACGTCCGGTTCGAGGCGGTGACCCTCTACCCGAAGGTGCTGGGCTGTGTCGCCGACATCTCCGAGGAACTCATCGAGGACGGCGCGAACGCCGCCGCGCAGATCGAGGCCGTGCTGTCCGCGGCCGTCGCCAACCAGCTCGACCGCTCATTCTGGCGCGGCGTGAGCAACGGCAGCGGCGACAACGACGTCGCGGGCCGCTACTTCACCGGCATCCTGGACGACCCGGACGTCGGAACCGTCGACATGGCCGGCGCCGCGCCCACCGACTACGACGAGTGGATCGACGCGATGCAGCTCGTCGAGGACGCCAACGGCATGCCCGACGTTCGCGTCGACTCCCCGCGCACCGCCGCACAGTTGGCCAAGCTGAAGGAGGCGACCACGAACGCCTACCTCTCCCCGCCCGAGCAGGTAGCCATGCTGCGCCACTTCAAGACCACGCAGACCCCGGTGACCCTGGGCGCCGGCAACGACGAGTCGGTGAGCGTGGTGGGCAACTTCGCCTCCGCGTACGTGATCATCGGCATCCGGTCGGCGTTCCGCGTCGAGGTGTCCAACCAGGCCGGGAACGCGTTCGAGAACCTGGGCCGCAAGGTGCGGGTGTGGGGCCGCGCCGATATGGCCATCGGCCGCCCGGCGCACCTGGCCCTCGTGCAGGCGATCGGGCCCACGGCATGACCCGGGTCAGGCTGCGCGTGCAGTACATCAGCCGCGCCGCCCGCGGCGTGCCCGGCCAGGTGCTGGACCTGGAGGACACAGCAGCCCAGCGTCTGGTCAGTGCTGGCCGCGCCACCCTGGCCGACGCCAGCCCCGCGCCCGCCGACAGCCAGGACACCGAGGACCAGGCCGCGGGCCAGCAGCCGCGCACCAAGCGCGCGGGTGGAGCGACGGCCGTCAGGTCAGGTCGGGGTCGAGGTGCCAAGGCACCGACCGAGGACCCGTTCCTCAACCCCGACATCCAGCCGGAAGTGTTCGACCCCACGCACGGCCGCAGCGTGCGGCCCGACTGACCCCCGCGCGGGTGCACGGCGCCGGGCGGGCTGGTCACCTGCCCCGCGCCCGCCCATCCAACCCGCGCGGGCAGCGCGGGCCGGCTGCACGGTCTTCGCGGATCTCACGTGCAGCCCGGCCCGCGCACCATCACTCGCGACGCTCCGTCACGGGGAGGGGGCGCCGGATCTCTGGCCCTGGAGGGGGTCGGAACGCGGGGGGGAGCCCCCTCGCGCGCGTTCGCTTCGAATCGATCTTTTGAAAGCACCCCGGAATGTGACGGAGGGTCATCATGGCGCAGCCTGGGAAGACCAACCGCCTTCGCGTGCTCCACGGCCAGGCGGCGCGTACGGCGCCGGTGGTCGGCGGACCGCTCGGCACGCCTGACCCGCCCGACTGGCTACCCGAGGCCGGCCAAGACGAATGGGTGCGCGTGGTCGATGCCTGCGCGCCCCACCCGACTTGGCTGCAACACGGTGACGTGGCGATCCTGACCGCGTACTGCGCCACGTGGGCAACATGGCTCGAGGCCGCGCAGGACGTCGCGGCGCGCGGTGCGCTGGTACCGGGTCGGTCCTCGGCCGACGCCAGCGGCGAGGACGGGCCGCGCCTGGTGAAGAACCCCGCCGTGCAGATCGCCCGCGATGCCGCCGCGCAGCTGCGCGCGCTCTGCCGAGAACTCGGCTTCAGCCCAGACGCACGCCGACGCGTGGACGTCGGCGACCTCGAGAAGAACAACGACGCAGAAAGGCTCCTGACATGACCGAGCAGCCCGACACCCTGACCCGCGAACTGGCCCTGTACGTCTCGGACGTACTCCGCAAGGCCGTGCAGAAGGGCAACCTGACAGCGGACGACCTGGAGGCCGCGAAGGACGCCATGCGCGCCGGCACCGTCCTCGTACGGCGTGACGAGGGCGGCGCCTTCACCGTGAGAATCGGCAGTGTTGCCGACATCGAGGGCCACATCATGGACCTGCCCACGATCGCAGGCGAGTGGGAGGCCGCTGCCACGTGATTATGGGGCGTCCGGCACCGCCTCGAAGCTGTACTCGTAGCCGACCGCGAGGCGGTAGGGCAGGCACCATTCCCCGTACTCGATCACGCCCTGGTCGTCCCACAGCCGGTGGGCGCCAGCCAGGATGGGTGAGCCGGTGCGCAGTCCGAGGAAGTTGGCCTCACGCGCGTCCGCGTCGCGGCCGTGGATATCGTCGCGGCCGGCGCCGATGCGTCGCCCGGTGGCCTGCTGGATCTTGGGCAGCAGGCCGGGTGACGAGTTCCGGGACGTTGACAGCAACTCGGGGACGGCCGCGGCGAAGTGGGCGGGGTACCAGGTCACGAAGAGGCCTGTGCGTTGCTGGCCCTTGCCGGTGTGCCACTGGCGCCGCACGGCCTGGTCGCCATCCTCCATGTCGAAGATCTCGGCGACGTACTGCGGCGGCTTGATCAGCCCGGCGTGCGTGACGATCATCGTCTCGCCCTCGGCGAGGACGGAGCCTGTCCGCAGTACCCGAGTGATCCGGTCGTAGCCGGACGGGGCGACCTCCGGGGCGTTGGCTACGAAGGTCCCCCGGCGGGACGTCGTGATGTAGCCCTCGACCTGGAGCTGATCGAGGGAGCGCCCGAGCGTGGCTACGGATACGCCTTCCTGCTTGGCCAGTTCACGGACAGGTGGCAGCTTCTCGCCCTCCCTCAATTGGCCGTCGAGGATGCGGCGTCGGATGCGCTCAGCAACCTGCATGTAGGGGTGCTCGGTGTCCGTCATGGCGTCTCCAGAGGGCGTGTCCTAGGGCACAGGCGACTGTACTAGGACACGCGTAATCCGTGCGAGGGAACTGTGCCGATTCCCTGGCACCCTGTCCTAGGTCACGCTACCGTCTGACCTAGGACAGGCATGCCGAACCCCGGCGCCGCTGACACGGCCCGGGGCGTGGCCGACGCTGCGAAGGAGCGCCAACATGGGGCAAGCTACAGCGCCCGAAGGACGGGGTGACCCCGGGGCCAGGATGACCATCCGCGTCTATTCGGTGGCTGCCGACGGGGCGGTCACCGGCGACCGAGGCACCGTGAGCGTGGGGGCCAGCGACGGGCCAGTCCCGATGTCGACCGCCTACCCGCCGTGCCGATGCCCGCGCTGCACCGTGGCGCGTGCCCGGTGAGCGCCCCCGACGCGGAGGCCACGCTGTCCGCTGAGTGCACGGTCGCGAGACGGCCCGAGTACCGGGGCATGCACGCCGACTGCCGGCAGACCAAGGATGTGCCGCTGCACCACTCCACGCGCATCCTGCTGCAGCGGCGATGCGGATGCTCCTGCCACAGGCGGATGGACGGCGGCGCCGATGAATCGTGAGCGCCGCATCCTGATCGGGTACCTCGTCGTCCTGGCCGTCCTCGGCGGCGCCCTCGTGTGGGGCATCGCGCACTGCGGCTGAGCCACCCGTATGACGGCTCCGGCCATCCCCGTACACCCGAGGGATGGCCGGGGCCTTTTGCGTCATACGCCCTGCTCAGGCCCGTCATACGCGGGCGGCCGGCCGTACAGGTGGCGGGTGCGGATGGTGAGCGCCGCAGGCCTGCGGCGGCCATCGTCGACGGCCGGGAGCTCGGCCGCGCGCTGCGCCTGGGCGATGAGCTTGACCGCGTGACGGACCGCGTCCGATGCGGTCATGCCGCCCCGCCGCAACACCTCGAGATCTGCCTCGAGTTCCGCCGTCATCCGCACCGACAACAGCCTCACTGGCCTCCACTCCTGCGGACGCGGCGCAGGGCCTCGTCCATGTCCTGCCCGCTCACGCCGTCCGTGGCGTGGACCAGGCGCAGGTGCGCACGCGCGGCCGGCCGCGGCTTCTGGGGTACGCCGTAGTCCGACGGCTCAGCAGTCAGCGCACTCAGGATCGACCGGGCCTCCGGCGTCTGCATCGCGGTGAGTGTCACCATCACCCGCGTCTCGGCCGCCGCGACCTTCAGCGCGCTCAGTTCCGCCCGCAACGTACGGAGCTCCTCCTCGGCCGCCGCCAGGCGCTGCTCCGTCTCGGTCATCGATCCCCCTCGGTCGTGAACGAGAAGCGGTCGCCGCACTCCGCGTTGCGGCCCACGGTCGTGCTGTAGGGCGTGAAGCCGACGAGCCACTCCGTACGCGCATTCCCCGCGTGCTCCGGGCAGGCGTAGACGATGACGTCGAGCGAGCCGTGAGCGCGGCCGTCATGGGCGCTGTAGCCCTCAAGGCGCACGGTCGCCGGCACACCGCACGGATGCGGGGGCGTGGTAGGGAGTTCGATACGGTCGTACATGGGTCTGGACTCCTTGATTCAGAAGGAAGTCCGGCCCGTGGCCGTGGCCAGCGTGTCCGCGCTGGTCGCGGCCGTTCAGCTCGCGGTACACATCCTGTACACACGGTGCCGAGATGGGCCGGGATAACGAGCGATAAGGCGGGATGCCTTTTCGCTGGTCACCCGGCATGTCAGGTGTATCGGTGCAGGTCAGAGAGTTGCCCTGAACGCTTTTGCATGGCAGATGTCAGGGGTTCGACTCCCCTAGGCTCCACCCCCGAAATGCCCTCTGAACTGCGCAAACGCAGCTCGGGGGGCATTTTTGCCGTGGTCCGTCCCTTGCTGTGCCGGCGCCTACCGCCTGTGGTGTGCGAGGCCGTGATCCAGTGCGTCGAGGGTCCGGCGGGCCGTGGAGACGCGGTTGGGCAGGGCGGTGCCGGTGATGATCGGCGTGAAGAAAATGTGTGCGCGAGGGCCGGGGCGGAGTCCTTCAGCCGGAGGTCGCGTCAGAGACCGAACTCGTGCGGCAGCAGGTCGAGGGCGAAACAGGCCTCCGGTACAACCGCCTGTTCGGTCGTGTCGAAGTCGCCGTCCGCCCCGGCGATGATGCCGAACTGACGGGACGTGAGCGCGAGGTGCTCGTATTGGTCGGGCGGGGACTGCCGAACGGCGAGACCGGCGTATGTCTGCCAATGCCGCCGCGCCCTGCGAAGACCGACGTCAGCCGGACGACGTCCGAGCCGGGGGCGTGGGACTGGGGCAGTTGGTGGTGCTCGCCCACGAGACGGGGTTGGTGCGGGCGGGCGAGGCGTGACCGAGGGAGGAGGGCTCAAGGGGCGTGAGGAAGGGGCGCTGTCGCCGTCGGTGCGGCCGGCTGCCGCCCGGTCTGGTAGCGCTTCCCGGAGGCCGGGGGTGGGGTTAGCTACACCTCCGGTTCGGGAGTACACGTCATCGTTTCCGTGAGCGCGCGACGGCATCGTTGAACCCAGTTGATCCCCGTGATCCACAGAGGTTCACAGCCCGCCCGCCCGGAAGGAAACCGCCGTGAAGTCGCTGCTCCCGTCGAAGCCCAGGACGACCGGCGCGGTGCTGCGTGCGGAGACGGCCGGGACCGCGGCGACAGCCGGTGCCGCTGCCGCCCCCGGGCCGCTCGCCTCCTTCGCCCGGTTCGTCCTGTGCGGCGGAGGAGTCGGACTCCTCTCCAGCGGCGCCGTGGCACTGCTCGCCGTTACGATGCCCTGGGCCCTGGCCAACGCGCTGATCACGGTCGCCTCGACCATCCTGTGCACCGAACTCCACGCCCGTTTCACCTTCGGGGCCGGCAAGCGCGCCGGATGGCGCCAGCACTGGCAGTCGGCGGGCTCGGCCACCGCCGCCTACGTCGTCACCTGCCTCGCGATGGTCGTCCTGCACCTGGTCCAGTCCTCGCCCGGCATGCTGACCGAGCAGATCGTCTACCTCGGCGCCTCCGGCCTCGCCGGCATAGGTCGCTTCCTGGTCCTGCGCCTGTTCGTCTTCGCTGCCGGCCGGAGCGGGAACACGGAGCGGGCCGAGGTGCAGGTCGAGACGCGGGCTGCGGTTCGCTGGAGCCCCCACTGGTCCGCCGTGAAGAAGGGTGTCGGCGGTCTGAAGCCGAGCCTCCCGGTTCTCGCCTCCTGACCGGGAGCCGGGGGCGCACCTGCCTCGCCGTCCGCATTCACCGTCGTGTCCGTCGCATGCTCCGGCAGAACACGACGATCAATATGAGCGCGGCAACCACAACTGCCCGTGCGCTGTAACCGACCGGTGGTGTTTCACGTGAAACACCACCTCGCGACAGACACCACCCGCAACGAACACCCTCTGGCGATGTTTCACGTGAAACATCGCTGTGGGGCGGGAAGCCTCAGGCCTCCCGCCCCACAGTGACACCACACATGAACCGGTCAGCGGCGGTTCTCGTCGCCGCCCTCCGTCTCCGACTCGGCCTCCTTCACCTGGACCTCGGGGTCCAGGACCGACTGACCGGTGCCGTCCACCGACGTCAGACGGCCCGTCTCGGGGACCTCGGTCGCGGCGGGAGGCTCGACCAACCAGTCGGGGTTGGCCTGCTTGTCCCACCACTTCCATGCGGCGAACGCGCCGCCCGCCACGATGCCCAGCATGGCCAGCCCCTTGGCGAGCCGGCCTGCCCGGGCCCGCCGCTCGTGCTTGCGGGCCAGCTTCCGGATCTCCTGCGGGGTGACTTGACCGCGCAGTGCGGCCAGCGCGGCAGCACCGCGCGCGGTTGCTTCGTCTCGTACGGGTCCGGCCGCCGCGACCGCACGCTCCACGCGCGGCGCGGTGTAGTCGGCGGCCTGGCGGGCAGCCCTGGCGGTTCGGGCAGCGGCTTCGTGGGCGGCATGGTCGACCTTCGGCGGCACATGCGTACGGGCCTGCTCCAGCCGCGGCGCGAGATGAGCGCCGTACTGGACACGGGCCTGTTCCGCAGCCTGGGACACCTTGGGCGCAAGCCGTACGCGTGCCTCATATGCGTACTGCGTGGCCCTGTCCTTGGCCGTGTCGGCGTAGGGCGCCACCACGTCCGCGGCGTGCAGGACGCTGTCCTTCGCCGAGCCGGTAGCGGCGCGCACGCTTTCAATGCGGGTCACGGGATCCTCCTCCTCGGTGGCGTACGGGTATTCGACTCTCCACCCTTTTACGGATCATGCCCGGCAAAACGCCGTGGGGCATGTACAGGGCGGGCATCCGGGTCATGGACGGCCGGTCACAAGGGACTGATGGCACCGAACCGAGCACATGTGACGGTGGATGACGATCACATGCAATAGCGATGAATGCAGGGCAACGGGCGCTTGTCGTCGACAATGCCACGGATCGCTGCGCCGTGCCCCCGTCCCGTGCCTACTCGACCGGTTTTCTGCGGAGCGGCAGTTCGCAAGCGGAAGCTCCGGATTTTGGCTCGGGGGAGGGTGCCGGGCGACGCACGACGTGGACCGTGCGAGGATCGGGGAGTCACAAGAGGACAACGGAAGGCAGATCGTGGCTGAGCAGCTTTACGCCACCCTGAAGACCAATCACGGCGACATCGAAGTCCGGCTCCTGCCGAACCACGCGCCCAAGACGGTCCGGAACTTCGTCGAACTCGCCACTGGTGAGCGTGAGTGGACCAACCCGGAGACGGGCGAGAAGTCCACGGACAAGCTCTACGACGGCACGGTCTTCCACCGGGTGATCAGCGGTTTCATGATTCAGGGCGGTGACCCGCTCGGCAACGGCACCGGCGGTCCCGGGTACCAGTTCGAGGACGAGTTCCACCCGGACCTCCGCTTCGACAAGCCGTACCTGCTGGCCATGGCCAACGCCGGCCCGGGTACCAACGGCTCGCAGTTCTTCATCACCGTCTCCCCGACGGCCTGGCTGACCCGCAAGCACACCATCTTCGGTGAGGTCACCGACGCGGCCAGCCAGAAGATCGTGGACGCCATCGCGACCACGTCGACCAACCCGCGCACCGACCGCCCGGTCAGCGACGTCGTCATCGAGTCGGTCGTCGTCGAGAACCGCGAGGGCTGAGACCCGAAAGCCCCTCCCGCAGGGAACCAAACGCCCCGCTCATCCGTAAGGATGAGCGGGGCGGTGCATTGCCTACGACGACGGATTGACGGATTAGGGGACCTCATGGATCAGGCGCCAGGCAGCCCACAGGGCCCGCAGGACGCCCCGAGCCTGCCCACCTGCTACCGCCACCCGGACCGCGAGACAGGCATCCGCTGCACCCGCTGCGAACGCCCCATCTGCCCCGAGTGCATGGTCAGCGCCTCCGTCGGCTTCCAGTGCCCGGATTGCGTGCGCAACGGCTCCGGCACCGGACACGCGCCGAACGCCTCCACCCCCCGCACTCTCGCCGGTGGCACCATCACGTCCGACCCCCGGCTCCTCACCAAGATCCTGATCGGCGTCAACCTCGCTGTCTTCCTGCTCCAGCTGACGCTCGGCGACCGATTCACGGATCGCTTCCAGCTCCTCGGCAGCGCTTACGTACCGGGCTTCGTCTCGATGCAGGGCGTAGCGGAGGGGCAGTGGTACCGGCTGCTGACGTCGATGTTTCTCCACGGCAGCTACTACCACATCATCTTCAACATGCTCAGCCTGTGGTGGATCGGCGGCCCCCTGGAAGCCGCTCTCGGCCGCGCCCGCTACCTCGCGCTGTATCTGGTCTCCGGCCTCGCCGGCAGTGCGCTGACGTATCTGATCGCCGCCCAGAACCAGCCGTCGCTCGGCGCCTCCGGCGCGATTTTCGGCCTCTTCGGCGCGACCGCCATTCTGATGCGACGCCTCAACTACGACATGCGGCCGATTCTCGCCCTCCTGGTGATCAACCTGATCTTCACCTTCGGGATGAGCAACATCGCCTGGCAGGCCCACATCGGTGGCCTCGTCGGCGGCGTCGTCATCGGCTACGCCATGGTCCACGCCCCGCGCGAGCGCCGGTCCCTGGTCCAGTACGGCGTCTGCGGGGTGGTCATGGTCGCGGTGGTCGTCATGACCCTGATCCGCACGGGCCAGCTCATCTAGTGGTCCGTTCCAGCCCCTTCGGACCCTCCGACCTGTCACTGAGTGCCTGTTGTCCACAGTCAGTGGCGCTACCTGTGCACAGTGTGCGGGAACAGCTGTGCCCCCTGTCACCGACCGGAGTTTTCCCAGGTCAGGCAGGGGGCGAACAAGCTTGCGGTCGCCGGTGTGTCAGTCGTACCGGCGTCAACACTCGATGAGTTATCCACAGATCGTCGTCTTTTCCCCAGGCGGGGTGTGGAAATTCAACCGTAGCTGTGGATAACTCAGTGGAAAGCCGTGGGCAGAGCCCTACTTCCACTGCGTGGAGACACCGAACCCGGCCGCGATGAAGCCGAAGCCCACCACGATGTTCCAGTTGTCCAGTGAGTCGATCGGCAGCGTGCCGTCGGTCACATAGAAGAGGACGATCCAGGCCAGGCCGATGAGGAACATGGCCAGCATGACCGGCGCGACCCAGCCGTGGCTGTTCAGTTTGATGGCCGTCGCCTGCTTGGCGGGCGGCGGCGTGTAGTCGGCCTTCTTGCGGATACGTGACTTCGGCACGAGGGTCTCTCCTGTCGATGCGCTGCGTGGCCGCGCAGGGAACTGGTTCGGGCTCCGGGGCAGCGTACAAGGGGACACTTAGTGCTCCCCCGAGCGTCCGTTAGCGTAGTGCTTCCGCGGCGCCGAAGGAGATAAGGGTACGTTGAGCAATTCTGCCGACTCCCCCGGGACGGAATCCAGTCCTGCCGGTAACCGCCGTTTCCGCCCGGTGCGGGTGCTCACCGTGGGGGTCTTCGCCCTGGCGGGGCTGATTTTCTTCATCAGTTTCGACACGGCCAAGGGTACGAACATCCGCACGGACGCCTCCCTGCTGAAGCTCTCGGACCTCATTCATGAGCGCAGCCACAAGAACGGCCGGCTCGACGAGTCCAACGCGGCCCTGCGTGACGACGTCGAGGCGCTCGCCGAGCGCGACGACGGCAGCACCGAGGCCGAGGACGCCAGGCTGGCGGCGCTGGAGAAGGCCGCCGGCACCCAGAAGCTCAAGGGCGAGGCACTGACGGTCACCCTCAACGACGCTCCGCCGAACGCCACCGCGAAGCTTCCCGGCTACCCCGAGCCGCAGCCCGACTATCTGGTCATCCACCAGCAGGACCTGCAGGCCGTGGTGAACGCCCTGTGGCAGGGCGGGGCCAAGGGCATCAAGGTCATGGACCAGCGCCTGATCTCGACCAGCGCGGTCCGGTGTGTGGGCAACACCCTGATCCTGCAGGGCCGCGTCTACTCACCCCCGTACAAGATCACGGCGATCGGTGACCCGGAGAAGCTGAGGAGCGCGCTCACGGCGTCCAAGGCGATCCAGAACTACATGGTGTACGTCAACGTCTACGGGCTCGGCTGGCAGGTCGACGAGGACGGGACGGTGACTCTGCCCGGCTACTCGGGCACAGTGGACCTGCACTACGCGAAGCCTGTGGAGTAGGCGGAGCAGCCGGGTAGCTCACCGCTGGGGGGCCTGTGTCTGGGCGCGTGATCATCAGGACGGTCAGCGAACTGTGCGTCACGGTGGGCACGGTGATCGTGCTCTTCGTCGTGTACGTGCTGCTGTGGACCGGTGTGAAGGCCGACGATGTCATGGACGACCAGATCCACCAGTTACGGGAACAGTGGTCCGAGGGCGCGGCGGCACAGGCGCCACCGGAGACGACGGCCACCCCCGCGGACACGGCAGGGCCGACCGGTCCGAAACCCCCCGGGCCCTACACCTCGGGCAAGCCCTTCGCGATCATGTACATCCCACGGCTTGGTTTCACGTGGAACAAGCCCGTGCTCGAAGGCACGAAGACGAACACCCTGAAGAAGGGGCTCGGCCACTACGCCACCACCGCGCGGCTCGGCCAGAAGGGCAACTTCTCCGTCGCCGGCCACCGGCGTACGTACGGCGATCCGTTCAAGGACTTCCCGAAGCTGCGCCGCGGGGACGCGGTGGTGCTGACCGACGGGACGACGTGGTTCACGTATCGGATCGACAAAGGCCCCTACAAAACCGTGCCCACGGACATTGAGGTGATCGATCCTGTGCCACGTAAGAGCGGGTACACGCGTTCGGGTCGTTATCTCACGCTGACCACGTGCGATCCGGAGTGGGGGCACAGCCATCGGCTGATCGTCTGGGCGCACCTGGATTCCACACAGCCTGTGGAGGCCGGGAAACCTGCGGCGCTGCGCCGTTAATCTGGTGAGGTACGGCGTGAGTCCGGTGCCGCGAGTCGGGTGCCGTGGGCGACGGAAGGGACGGCATGTACGGCTGGATCTGGCGGCATTTGCCAGGGAACGCGTGGGTGAAGGCTTTGTTCTCCCTCGTGCTGGCGCTGGCGGTTGTCTACGGTCTCTTCCAGTACGTCTTCCCGTGGGCCGAACCCCTCCTCCCCTTCAACGATGTGACGGTGAACGAGCAGTGAGCGCGCGGATTCTCGTCGTCGACAACTACGACAGCTTCGTCTTCAACCTGGTCCAGTACCTGTACCAGCTGGGTGCCGAGTGCGAGGTGCTGCGCAACGACGAGGTGTCGACGGCGCACGCGCAGGACGGTTTCGACGGTGTGCTGCTGTCGCCGGGGCCGGGTACGCCCGAGGAGGCCGGAGTCTGCATCGAGATGGTGCGTCACTGCGCGGCGACCGGGGTGCCGGTCTTCGGTGTCTGCCTGGGCATGCAGTCGATGCAGGTGGCGTACGGCGGTGTGGTGGACCGTGCGCCCGAGCTGCTGCACGGCAAGACGTCCCTCGTGGAACACAAGGGCAGGGGCGTCTTCGCGGGCCTGCCGAGCCCCTTCACCGCGACCCGCTACCACTCCCTGGCGGCGGAACCGGAGACGGTCCCGGCCGAGCTGGAGGTCACGGCCCGTACGCACGACGGCATCATCATGGGCCTCAGGCACCGCGAACTCCCGGTGGAGGGTGTGCAGTTCCATCCCGAGTCGGTGCTGACGGAGCATGGTCACCTGATGCTGGCCAACTGGCTGGTGGAGTGCGGTGACCGGGGTGCTGTGGCGAGGTCGGCGGGGCTCGCCCCGGTGGTGGGCAGGGCCACGGCGTGACCGCCCTGCGCCCCGAGCGCGAGTCCGGCTCCGCGTACGGAGACACCGGCGACCAGGGAGCCTCGTACGGGCAGCAGCAGCCGTACGAGGTGCCGGGCGCGTTCGAGTCGGCGGTGGACGGGCTGGCGGATCCGCTGAGCGATCCGTTGCCGGGGCAGCGGAACGATCCGCCGCCGGGCCGGGCACGGAGTCGGCGGAGCCGGCGGAGTCATGCGCGGCCCTACGACGAGTCGACCGAGCGCGGGGCGGCGGAGCACCAGGGCTCCGGACCCGAGTCGGGGTACGACTCGCGGGGGTACGCGCAGGACTGGCAGGTGGGGGTGTACGAGGAGCAGGTGCCGTACGTGCCTCCCGCGGCCCCTTCTGCGGCTCCCGCCGCTGCTCCTCCCGTCGTCCTCCCGCCCATCGACGAGGAGACGGTGGCGCTGCGGCTGCCGGAGCCGCCTCCCGGTCTGCTTTCCGAGGTGCCGCGAATAGCCGACGAGGACTCGGCGCCGGCGCCCTCGGCCGTCGCAGGGGCCACAGGCGCCTCTGAGGGCCCTTCTGTGGCCGGTGGGCGCGCAGCGCGCCGGAGGGCCGCCAAGGCCCGCCACGGGCGCTCTGGGGGCCCGCAGGAGGCATCGGAGGCCACGACCGCCGACGCGGCGTCCGAAGGAGCGCCCCTCTCACGGGTCGCGGCGCGGCAGGCGGCGCGGGCGCAGAAACCGGGCATGGCCGTGCTGGCGAGCCGGGCGGTCGGTGAGGTGTTCATCACCACCGGTGTGGTGATGCTGCTCTTCGTGACCTACCAGCTGTGGTGGACGAACGTGCGCGCGCACGCGCAGGCCGGCAACGAGGCGAGCAGCCTCCAGGACGACTGGGCGAGCGGGAAGCGGGCGCCGGGGGCGTTCGAGCCGGGACAGGGCTTCGCCATCCTGGACATCCCCAAGCTGGACGTGGTCGTGCCGATCGCGGAGGGCATCGACAAGAAGAACGTGCTGGACCGGGGCATGGTCGGTCACTACGCGGAGGGCAGCCTGAAGACGGCGATGCCGGGCGACGCGACCGGCAACTTCGGGCTCGCGGGCCACCGCAACACGCACGGCGAGCCGTTCCGGTACATCAACCGGCTGCAGAAGGGCGACGCGATCGTCGTGGAGACGCAGGACAAGTACTACGTCTACAAGATGGAAGCGATCCTGCCTGTCACGTCGCCGAGCAACACGAGCGTGCTGAACCCGATTCCGAACGGTTCGGGTTTCACCGAACCCGGCCGCTACATCACCCTGACGACGTGTACGCCGGAGTTCACGAGCAAGTACCGGATGATCGTGTGGGGCAAGATGGTCGAGGAACGGCCGCGCAGCGAGGGCAAGCCGGATGCGCTCGTGCAGTAGCAGCAGTAAGGGCGGATGACGGTGGCAGCGACGACGGACCACGACGAGCAGACCGCCGGCGCCCCGGTTTCCCCTTCCCCGTCGCAGGCACGCCCGCGGAGGGCGGTCGGCAGACTGGCCACCGCGGTGAGCGTTTGCGGCGAACTCCTCATCACGGCGGGCCTGGTGCTCGGTCTGTTCGTGGCGTACTCGCTCTGGTGGACGAACGTGGTCGCGGACCGCGAGGCGAACAAGCAGGGCGACGAGGTACGCGACCACTGGGCCGACGCGGACACGGGCCCCGCCGCGTTCGACAGCAAGGACGGCATCGGTTTCCTGCACGTCCCGGCGATGAGGAACGGCCAGGTCCTGGTCAAGAAGGGCACGTCGTCGAAGGTCCTGAACAACGGCGTGGCCGGCTACTACATGGACCCCATCAAGTCGGCGCTCCCACAGGCGAAGCAGGGCAACTTCACCCTGGCGGCACACCGGGACGGCCACGGCGCCAAGTTCCACAACATCGACAAGCTGAAGAATGGCGACCCGATCGTCTTCGAGACGAAGAACGAGTGGTACGTCTACAAGGTCTACGCCACCCTCCCGGAGACGTCGAAGTACAACGTCCAGGTCCTGTCCGCGATCCCGAAGGAGTCGGGGAAGCGGAAACCCGGCCGCTACATCACGCTGACCACCTGCACGCCGGTGTTCACCTCGGAGTACCGGTACATCGTGTGGGGGGAGCTGGTGCGGGTGGAGAAGGTTGATTCGGAGCGGACGGTGCCGGAAGAACTGCGGTGAGCTGACAGCCCCTCTTTGAGGGGCCCAGTCATTTAGCATGGCGAAAGCCCGAAGCCGCAACTTTCTCTTGCGGCTTCGGGCCTTTTCTGCCCTACGCCGTGGTTACTCCAGGATCTTCAGCGGCGCTCCGGCGCTCCACTCCTCCAGCAGCCCACGGTGTACGGCGGTGATGCCGCCGTCGGTGGCGATGCTCAGGGCCTCAGGGGTGAAGGGGCAGGTCGCCACTTAGAGGGCCACTTCCGCGGCGTACAGCACCTTGGCTGCCCCGACGAACTTTTGGAGCTCGGGGCTGGTGATGGACAGGTACGGCGCAAACCTCTTGCACTGGACGACGAGGCGTCGTCCGTCGGCTGTGAGCGCGATGATGTCGACGCCCCGGTCTCCATGACCGCCTTGGACGACGACGTTCGTACATCCGTCGCGGCGCAGCAGCTTGGCGATGTGGCGCTCGAACGTGCGGCCGTTCATGGCGTCCATAGAGGCCATGACTCCGGGGAGAGGACGGCCCTCGTACGGGCTTTCGAGCCTCTGTAGCCGGGCGTGGTGCTGCCGGAGCCGCTGCTCGACTCGCTTGACTCCAGCCCGCAGGGCGATCAGTTCCCTGCGGTGCTCGCCCGACGTTTCGATCAGGGCGTTGCACATGGGGACGACGGTCTTGCCGAGGATGTGGGTGATGCGTTGGTCGATGTGGTCGTCGAGGGAGAGCACTGCGTCGGCGGCTGGGGTGTCGACCGGGCGTGCGCGTGCCAGGTGCTCCATGTCGAGGAGGTAGGTGCGGACCTGACGGGCCACGTCGCTGTCGCGGAGGAGCATTGCCGCGTTGAGGACGGCCCGGCGGGACCAAAGAGCCAGGCTGGAGCGGGGCTGTGGATAACTCCCGGGATAGAGAGACAACATGTCTCCCTTAAATTGCGCGAGCTCTTCGCCGCGCAGAATCCGCAGGCCGTTCGCTGTCAGCTCGTCCCGATGCCGTTGTGCCATCCGGTTGACAGCGCGCTCCGCGACCTCGAAGTACACCGCAACCATCGCCGTCGTCACATGCATGCCGTCCGGCAGCAGAGACAGTGCTTTGACTTTGTCCAGCACTTCTGTGCGTTCCAGCGCGCTGTCGCGAAGAGCCTTCGACTCCAATAGTGCCGTTTCGTTGATCACGTTCTGTTTCTCCTCAACTCGTCGGGTTTTTCTCACATGTCCAACGAGTTCAGGCATACGAAGTTCTAGTGGGATTTCGTACACGGGTATGAGTGAGCCCCGGCGCCTTTTCAGGTACCGGGGCTCACTCATGTGACAAGCGACGTCAGCCGAAGAGGCCGCCGTTGTCGTTGTCGCCGTTGTTTCCGCCGTTGTTGCCGCCTCCGAAGCTGATGCTCTGGAGTGTGATCTGCGTGTTCCCCGGGTCGTCGACCTCGGTGCCCTGGCCGGGGTCCTGGGCGGTGACGAACGCGGTGTCGCTCTGGTCGCTGCCGCCGCTGAACTGGATGTTGGTGAAGCCGGCCGCCTGAAGGATCTGCTTGGCCTCTCCCACGGTCTTTCCGATGACGCCGGGGACCTGGGTCTTCTGCTCCTCGGCCTTCTTGCCGATCTGGATGGTCACCGTGGACCCGGGGTCGGCTTGGGTGTTGGCCTGCGGAGAGGTCGCGATGACCTTGCCGTCCTGGTTGTCGTCGTTGGTCTCGATCTCCGTGCACTCGCCGACGAGGCCGTTGTCCTCCATCTGCTGCTTGGCGGTGCCACAGTCCTGGCCGATGACGTCCGGAACCGTCGACTTCTCCTCCTCCTTGGCGATGATGAGGGTGATCGTCGATCCCTTTTCCACCTCAGAACCGAACTTCGGGTTCTGCTCCAGGACGCTGTTCGGGTCCTCCGAGGATTCCCGCGACTCGGTCTTGACCGCGAACCCGTAGTCGTCGCCCTCGAGCTTCGCCTGCGCCTCTTCGAGGCTGAGGCCGACCACGCTCGGGACCGCCACCTTCGGCGCCCCGGTCGACACCACCAGCGCGATCGTGTCGCCCTTGTTCACCTTGACCTTGGGATCCGGGCTCTGATCGCAGATATTGCCCTTGGGCTCGTTCTCGCAGGCCTTCTCCGTGAACGTCAGCTTCAGGCCGACGTTCACCGCCGCCTTCTCGGCGTCGTCCTTGGTCTGGCTGACGAAGTTGGGGTTCGCGATGGTGTTGTCGCTCACACCCTGCCCGTCGAACACCCACATGCCGATCAGGATCGCGCCCACCAGCACCAGCACCCCCGCCACGGCCAGCAGGATCGTCGAGGTGTTCGACTTCTTCTGCTGGCGCCGACGCGGGCGGTCGTCGTAGCCGAAGCCGCCGTCGTCCGGGCTCATCGGGGGGAGCATGGTGGTCGCACCGGCGTCGGAGCGCAGGGCGGTGGTCGCATGGTCGTCGGGGTAGCCGTAGCCGCCGTAGCCGACCGCGCCCATGGCTGCCGTGGCCGCGACCGGCTGGCCGTCGAGGCAGGCCTCGATGTCGGCGCGCATCTCGTCGGCGGACTGGTAGCGGTAGTCCGGGTCCTTGACCAGGGCCTTCAGGACGATGGCGTCCATCTCGGGCGTGATCTCGGGGTCGAACACCGACGGAGGCTGTGGTTCCTCCCGTACGTGCTGGTACGCCACCGCGACGGGGGAGTCCCCGATGAACGGCGGGCGGACCGTCAGGAGTTCGTAGAGGAGACAGCCGGACGAGTAGAGGTCGCTTCGGGCGTCGACCTGTTCGCCCTTCGCCTGTTCGGGCGAGAGGTACTGGGCTGTCCCTATGACCGCGGACGTCTGCGTCATCGTCATGCCGGAGTCGCCCATGGCACGGGCGATGCCGAAGTCCATGACCTTGACCTGGCCGTTGCGCGTGAGCATCACGTTGGCCGGTTTGATGTCGCGGTGGACGATGCCGCTTCTGTGGGAGTACTCCAGTGCCTGGAGGATCCCGATGGTCATCTCCAGCGTCCGCTCGGGCAGCAGCTTGCGGCCCGAGTGGAGGAGCTCGCGGAGGGTGGAGCCGTCCACGTACTCCATGACGATGTACGGGATGGACGTCCCGTCGATGTAGTCCTCGCCGGTGTCGTACACGGCGACGATCGCGGGATGGTTGAGCGAGGCGGCCGACTGGGCCTCCCGGCGGAACCGGGCTTGGAAGGAAGGGTCGCGCGCGAGGTCGGCGCGCAACGTCTTCACTGCCACGGTGCGGCCCAGGCGGGTGTCATGTGCGAGGTATACCTCCGCCATGCCACCACGGCCGAGCACGTGACCCAGCTCGTACCGGCCGCCGAGGCGACGCGGCTCTTCCATGCTTCCTACCAGCCCTCTCCGTCGGTCCCGACCGCACCTGCTGTGTGGTCCGGCGGTGTGCCGTCCGGGCCTACGGTACCCGGGTTCATTTGTGTGACCTGGCCAAGCCCGTCAGCCGATACCGGACCGGTATCGCAACGTGCACCGATGTGAAGGGGACGTGACGCGGCTCTCACTGCTTGCTCTGGATGACCGCCTCCATCACGCTCTTGGCGATGGGCGCGGCCAGACCGCCGCCCGAGATGTTGTCGCGGACGGCGCCCTCGTCCTCGACCACGACGGCCACGGCGACCGGTGAGCTGCCGTCGGCGAGCTTGGCGTAGGAGATGAACCAGGCGTACGGCTTCTCGCTGTTGTCGACGCCGTGCTGGGCGGTGCCGGTCTTGCCGCCGACGGTGACGCCGCTGATCTGCGCCTTCTTGCCGGTGCCGTCCTTGACGACCGTCTCCATCATCGACTGGAGGGTCTGGGCGTTCTTGGAGGACAGCGGCTGGCTCATCTCCTCGGGCTCGGTCTGTTCGAGCACGTCGAGGTTGGGGGCCTGGAGCTTGTCGACCATGTACGGCTTCATCAGCTTGCCGTCGTTGGCGATCGCGGAGGCGACCATGGCCATCTGCAGCGGGGTGGTCGCGGTCTCGAACTGGCCGATCGAGCTGAGCGCGGTCTGCGGCCTGTCCATCTCTTCGGGGAAGTTGGAGGCGCTGGAGCGGACCGGGATGAACTGCTCGGTGTTGAAGCCGAACTTCTTGGCCTCCTCGAGCATCTTGTCCTTGCCGACGTCGACACCCATCTTGCCGAAGACGGTGTTGCAGGACCACTGGAGGGCCACGCGCAGGGTGGCGTTCTCGCAGGGGATGGACCCCTCGTTCTTCAGCTCGGTCCTGGTGTCCGGCAGGGTGTAGGGGAGCGGCGAGTCCGTCTTGTCGTCGGCGTCCGTGTACAGGCCGCTCTCGAGAGCCGCCGCCGCCGTCACGACCTTGAAGGTGGAGCCGGGCGGGTAGATGTCGCGCAGGGCCCGGTTGAGCATCGGCTCGTTGGGGTCGGCCTTCTTCTGGAGCTTCTGCCAGGCCTCCGCGTCCGCCTGCGAGTTCCCCGCGAAGACCGAGGGGTCGTACGAGGGGAAGGAGGCGAGGGCCAGGATCGCGCCGGTCGACGGGTCGATGGCGGCCACGGCGCCCTTGCCACGGCCCTTGAGGCCGTCGTACGCGGCCTTCTGGGCGGCGGCGTTGAGGGTGGTGACGACGTTGCCGCCCTGCTTTTTCTTGCCCGTGATCATGTCGAGGGTGTTGCGGAAGAAGAGCCGGTCGTCGTTGCCGGTGAGGATGCCGTCGTCGATGGACTCCAGCTGCGTGGCGCCGAACGCCTGGGAGGCGTATCCGGTGACGGGCGCCCACATGGGGCCGTCCTTGTAGGTGCGCTTGTACTCGAAGTCGCTGCTGTTGGACGTGGAGGAGCCGGTGATCGACTTGCCGTCGACGATGATGTCGCCGCGGGGCGTGGCGTACCGCTCGATGGCGACGCGGCGGTTGAGCGGATCGTCCTTGAGGTCGTCCGCCCGGACGTACTGGAGCCAGTTGTCGCGGACGAGCAGGGCGAAGACGAGGAGTCCGCAGAAGATCGCGATCCGGCGCAGGGGCTTGTTCACGGTCGGACCACCTGGGTCATCTCGGCGTCGGGGTTGGGTGCGGGGGCCGGGGCGGGACGGCGTGCGGTGTCGCTGATTCTGAGCAGGATGCCGATGAGGGCCCAGTTGGCGATGACGGAGGAACCGCCGTACGCCAGGAACGGCATCGTCATACCGGTCAGCGGGATCAGGCCCATGACGCCGCCGGCGACGACGAAGACCTGGAGGGCGAAGGCGCCGGACAGGCCGATGGCCAGCAGCTTGCCGAAGGGGTCGCGGGCGGCGAGGGCGGTGCGGACGCCGCGTTCGACGATCAGCCCGTAGAGGAGCAGGATCGCCATGACGCCGGCCAGGCCGAGTTCCTCGCCGAAGGTGGCGAGGATGAAGTCGGAGTTGGCGGCGAAGCCGATGAGGTCGGAGTTGCCCTGTCCGAGGCCGGTGCCGAGGGTGCCGCCGGAGCCGAAGGCCCACAGGGCCTGCATGGACTGCTCGGTGTGGCCGGCGACGCCCTTCTGGCTGAGCAGGTATTCGTTCATCGGGTCGAGCCAGGCCTCGACGCGCTGCTGGACGTGCGTCTCGAAGCTGGCGACGCCGACCGCGCCTGCCGCCGACATCAGCAGACCGAAGACGATCCAGCTGGTCCGCTCGGTGGCGACGTACAGCATGATGATGAACATTCCGAAGAACAGCAGCGACGTGCCGAGGTCGGTCTCGAAGACGAGGATCAGGATCGAGATGATCCAGACGACGATGATCGGACCGAGGTCGCGGCCGCGGGGCAGGTACAGGCCCAGGAAGCGGCGGCTGGCGAGGGCGAGCGCGTCACGTTTCACCATCAGGTAGCCGGCGAAGAAGATCGCGAGGGCGATCTTCGCGAACTCGCCTGGCTGGACGGTGCCCAGGCCGGGGATCTTGATCCAGATCCTGGCGCCGAAGATGTCGACACCGAGGCCCGGGACGAGCGGCAGCATCAGCAGGATGATCGCGCCGGCCATGGAGATGTAGGTGTAGCGCTGCAGGATGCGGTGGTCCTTGAGGAAGACCAGCACAGCCACGAACAGGGCGACGCCCAGTGCGGAGTACAGCAGTTGGCGGGGTGCCGCCTCGACGAAGGTGCTCCGTAGCTGCAGCCGCTTCGACTGGTCCAGCCGCCAGATGACGACCAGGCCGACGCCGTTGAGGAGTGTGGCCAGGGGCAGCAGCAGCGGGTCGGCGTACGGGGCGAACTTGCGTACGACGAGGTGGCCGACGCCGGCGATCAGGCCGAGGCCGAGGCCGTAGCTGAGCAGGCCCGCGGGGACCTGGTCGTCGATGGCCAGGCCCACGTTGACGTACGCGAAGACCGGGATGACGACGGCGAACACCAGGAGTGCCAGTTCGGTGTTGCGCCGGCTCGGGGTGCCGATCGCGCCGATCGTGGACGTGTGGTGCTGCGAGGTGTTGGTTGTACTGCTCATCGTATGAAGTGGCCCCTCACGGCTTGCCTACTGCTTACCGCACAGCGAGACCAGCTTCTGCTCTTCCTCGGAGAGGCTGGGGCCGGGTGTGGGAGTGGGTGCGGTTGTGGACGGGGACGCCGATCCGGACGGCGTCGGGCTCGGCGTTGCCTTGGACGCGGCGGAGGTACGGGTGGTTCCCGTGGTGCCTCCGGCCTCGCCCTCGCCGGTCTCGGCGTTGCTCGCGTTGTCGGCCGCGCGCCGTGCTTCCTGCTTCTTGCACGCGGAGGCCTGGGTGGCCAGTTCGGAGATCTTCGACTGGGCGTCCTTGAGGCCGCCCTCCGTGATCGTGGCCTTGACCTGCTTCTGCTGGTACGAGGGCAGGTACTTGAGTTCGATCTCGGGGTGGTCCTTCTGGACCTTCGAGAGCGAGACCCAGGCCAGGTCCTGGCTGATGCCCCGGTACAGCGCGACGTGTTCGTCGTTGGCGCCGACGTAGTACTGGGTCTGGGTCCAGCGGTAGCCGCCGTACAGGCCCCCGCCGATGACGGCGAGGGCGAGCGTGATGTAGAGGGTTCTCTTGAACCATTTGCGGCCGGCGCTGGGTTTGACGAAGTCGTCGTCGGTGTAGCCGTCGAAGCCGCCGGTCTCGATGTAGCCGGTGGTGTCGCCGGAGCCGGGCGGGCCGAACTCGCCGCCCCCGCCGCCGTGCGCGGGCCGCTGCCGGCCGAGCCCGGAGGCGCGTCCGGCGGGCGTCTGCATGGCGCCGCCGTCGTGCAGGTTGTGCTGGTTCTCGGCGACCGCGCCGACCACGACGGGTACGTCGGACAGCTGCCCGGCGAGGGTGTCCCCGGTGTCGAGGTCCAGGACGTCGGCGACGATCACGGTGATGTTGTCGGGGCCGCCACCGCGCAGCGCCAGCTCGATGAGCTGCTGCACGGTCTCCTGGGGGCCCTGGTAGCTGGCGAGCGTGTCCTCCATGGTCTGGTGGGACACGACCCCGCTCAGCCCGTCGGAACAGATCAGGTACCGGTCGCCGGCCCGGACTTCACGGATGGAGAGGTCGGGTTCGACATGGTCGCCGCTGCCCAGCGCGCGCATCAGGAGCGAGCGCTGCGGGTGGGTGGTGGCCTCTTCCTCGGTGATGCGTCCCTCGTCGACGAGGCGCTGGACCCAGGTGTGGTCCTGCGTGATCTGTGTGAGGACGCCGTCCCGGAGAAGGTAGGCACGTGAGTCGCCCACGTGTACGAGGCCGAGGCGCTGGCCCGTCCACAGAAGGGCCGTGAGCGTGGTGCCCATGCCCTCCAGCTGGGGGTCCTCCTCGACCATCATCCGGAGCTGGTCGTTGGCCCGCTGCACGGCGGTGCCGAGTGAGGTGAGGATGTCGGAGCCGGGGACGTCGTCGTCGAGAGCGACGATGGTGGAGATCACCTCGGAGGAGGCGACCTCACCGGCTGCCTGGCCGCCCATGCCGTCGGCGATCGCGAGGAGGCGGGGACCGGCGTAGCCGGAGTCCTCGTTGCCCTCGCGGATCATGCCTTTGTGCGATCCGGCGGCGAAGCGCAGTGACAGACTCATGCGCACCTCGCCCGTCGGCTCCGGGTACATCCGCACGGTGCCCACCCTCCGGTCGTGAGCGCGCCGGGGCCCTTCGCGTGGACCGCCGCTGCGTGTTCGCTCCGCTCGCGCTCATTCATGATGTAGCACTACTTCCGCAGCTCGATGACGGTCTTGCCGATGCGGATCGGCGCGCCCAGCGGAATCGGTGTGGGAGTCGTCAGCCGGGTCCGGTCGAGATAGGTGCCGTTGGTGGACCCCAGGTCCTCGACGATCCACTGGCCGTCCCGGTCCGGGTAGATCCTGGCATGCCTGCTGGAGGCGTAGTCGTCGTCCAGCACGATGGTCGAGTCGTGCGCCCGGCCGAGCGTGACCGTCTGTCCCTGGAGGGCGACGGTGGTGCCCGTCAGGGTGCCCTCGGAGACGACCAGCTTGCTGGGGGCGCCCCGGCGCTGCCTGCCGCCGCCGGACGGCTGCTGCTGGCGTTGCTGCGGGGGCGCGGCGGCCTGCCGGGCGGCCTGCTGCTGGCGGCCGCTGTCACGCCTCGACCCGCGCTGGGTGACACGCGTACCGAACAGGTCGCTGCGGATGACCTGCACGGCCACGATCACGAACAGCCACAGTACGGCCAGGAAACCCAGCCGCATGACCGTCAGGGTCAGCTCTGACATTGCCCCCGCTTCACCCTTCGGCTTGCCGGTAAATGATGGTGGTGCTGCCCACGACGATCCGCGAGCCGTCGCGGAGCGTAGCGCGGGTGGTGTGCGTCCCGTCCACCACGATGCCGTTGGTGGACCCGAGATCCTGGATCGTCGGAGGCGTTCCGGGCCGGATCTCACAGTGCCGGCGCGAGACGCCGGGGTCGTCGATCCGCACGTCGGCCTCGGTACTGCGGCCCAGCACCAGCGTCGGACCGGAGATCTGGTGACGGGCGCCGTTGATCTCGACCCAGCACCGCATCCGGCCCGCGTTCGCGGTCGGCCGCTGCCCCATGGGCGGACCCGCCGGAGCGGCGCCGGGGCGTCCGCCGGGCGGCGGAGCGGCCGGCATCGGGGGTGCGGCGGCCGGCGGATAACCGTATCCGCCGGCTCCGGCGGGCCGGCCCATCGGCGCGGCCGCAGGAGCGGCGGCGCCAGGGCCGGGGCCGCCGGGGGCCTGCTGGTTGGTGGAGGAGGCGAGCGTACGGCTGCGCACCCGGTACAGACCGGTGTCCAGGTCGTCGGCCTTCTCCAGGTGCACCTTGATGTTGCCCATGAAGGTGTACCGCTGCTGCTTGGCGTAGTCCCGCACCATCCCGGCGAGCTCGTCGCCGAGTTGTCCGGAGTAGGGGCTGAGGCGCTCGAAGTCCGGTGTGCTCAGTTCCACGATGAAGTCGTTGGGTACGACGGTCCGGTCGCGGTTCCAGATGGTCGCGTTGTTGTCGCACTCGCGCTGCAGCGCGCCCGCGATCTCCACGGGCTGGACCTCGGACTTGAACACTTTGGCGAAGGTGCCGTTGACCAGACCTTCGAGACGCTGCTCGAACTTCTTCAGGACTCCCATGGGGCACCTCCTCCTGGTTGCTGCTCTGTCTGAGCCTTGCGTGCCGTGCCTGCCGTGCCTGGTACTGCTTACTGATCGTATCCACGCGCCGGGAAATCGGCTGGTTCCCCCTGCCAGCCCGGTCGACGGGTGTCGACGCCTGAACGAAGTTCCCTGAGAAGGTCGCCTTCGAACTCCTCGGGCCGTACCCAGATCGTAGAGGCGCCGCCGAACCAGTGTCCCGCACCTGACTGTGCACCTTGCCCGCCTGCGGGGGAGATGGGCTGGACCGGTACGAGGTTGATACGTGAACCGGCACGGGTTGATACGTAGGCGGAGCCCGTCCGGCTTGGCCGGGAGGGGAACCTCCGCAGGTGGGCCACCCTGGGGTGGTGGAGGGAAAGGGATGTGAACCCACCACTTCCATCGTGCTAATCTTCTCGATGTCGGAAGGCCCCAGCACCGCAGGGAGCAGGGCCCGAGGACACACCAAATGCGCGAGTGGCGGAATGGCAGACGCGCTGGATTCAGGTTCCAGTGCCCGCAAGGGCGTGGGGGTTCAACTCCCCCCTCGCGCACAACAAGCAAGTGAACGGCCCTTATCGGGATCCCGATGAGGGCCGTTTCGCGTTGTCCTCGCCCGCCGTGCAGGTGTGAGGTCTCTCTCATATGAGGTGGGTCCCACCGAGCCGGCCTGTGGACAGCGGGGTTATCCACAGGTCTGACGTGATTCGGCCGGCGGCGGTACGGTCGTCGCGAGTTGATGTTGGCAGCGGTGAGTGGAGCGGGGGAGGCGGTCGCGATGACCGAGGTCGGTACGGAGCCGGTGGGTGCCGCAGCGGCGCGGAGCCGGGCGCGGGAGCTTCCCCGGGTGCGCGGGTTCGCCCAGTGGCAGGCGGATGGCTCTCCGAAGGAGGAGGGGAAGGCCCTGCGGCGGCAGGTTCCACGCAGCGCGCACGCCTCCCTCGACGTCGGCGCGGACGGCTCCCGTCCGGACGCGGAGGCGGCGGTCCGGGAGTCCAACCGCGGCCGTATCCACGGGCTGACCCCGATCAGGGTGGGCAGGATGGCGGCCACCCCGTTCGCCTTCCTGCGCGGTTCGGCGGGATTGATGGCGTACGACCTCGCCCGCACCCCCATGACCAGGATCCGCGCCCAGATCTGCGGCGACGCCCACGCGGGAAACTTCGGTCTGTACGGCGACGCGCGTGGCGGCCTGGTCATGGATCTGAACGACTTCGACGAGACGGTCCAGGGCCCCTGGGAGTGGGACCTCAAGCGGCTGGTCGCCTCGCTCGTGCTCGCGGGCCGGGAGGTGGGCGGGGACGAGGACGTCTGCCGCCAGGCGGCGCACGGCGCGGTCGGCGCGTACCGCCGTACGATGCGGCTCCTCGCGAAGCTGTCGGTGCTGGACGCGTGGAATGCCATCGCGGACGAGGAGCTCGTCTCCTACACGGACGCCCACGATCTGATCGGCACGCTGGAGCGGGTCTCCGAGAAGGCGCGGGCCAACACCAGTGGGCGCTTCGCGGCCAGATCGACGGAGGTCACCGAGGACGGCGGGCGGCGCTTCGTGGATGCCCTGCCGGTGCTGCGGCGGGTGCCGGACGCGGAGGCCGCGGTGGTGGCGGCGTCCCTGGAGGAGTACGTGACCACGCTGTCGGAGGACCGCCTCCCGCTGCTGGCCCGCCACTGCGTGCACGACGTGGCGTTCCGCATCGTCGGCACGGGGAGTGTGGGAGCGCGGTCGTACGTCGTCCTTCTGCTGGACCACCGTGGTGAGTCGCTCGTCCTCCAGGTGAAGGAGGCCCGTCCCTCGGCGCTGGTCCCGCATCTGGCCACGGCCGGCTGGGATCCGGTGGACACGGCGGGCGCGGTGCACGAGGGGCGCCGGGTGGTGCTCGGGCAGAAGCGCATGCAGGTCGTCAGTGACATCCTCCTCGGCTGGACGACGGTCGACGGACTGCCTTTCCAGGTACGGCAGTTCCGCAACCGCAAGGGCAGCGTCGACCCGTCCGCCCTCTCCGCCGACCAGATCGACGATTACGGCCGGATGACGGGCGCCCTGCTGGCCCGCGCCCACGCCCACAGCGCCGACCCGCGGCTGATCGCCGGCTACTGCGGCAAGAGCGAGGAGCTGGACGAGGCGATGGCGACGTTCGCGACGGCCTACGCCGACCGGACCGAGGCGGACCACGCGGATCTGGTGGGGGCGGTGCGGGCGGGACGGATCGCCGCCGAGATGGGGGTGTGACGGCTGTGACGAGGGCGCGGGCGTGACGGCCGGGCGGTGACCGCGGTGTCGCTTCGGGGTCTGACCGGTGACCCTGGGTGGGCGCGGGAGCCGTGGCCTACGCTGGGCGGGTGACGACCCCGGAAGCTGACCAGTCCTCATCCGTTCCCGAAGCCGAAGGGCCGCGGGAGCGCCTTGACGCGCAGGAACCGTCCGGTGCGGCCGATCAGGCCGGGGGCGCGGCTGAGGGTCCCCGGCCCGAGGAGCGGTTGGAGCGGGCCGTGCGGGCCGCGGAGCAGGCGCTCATCGAGTACGAGATCGCGGTCGAGACGTTCCGTATCGAGGTCGAGAACTTCTCCCGGCTGCACCACCAGAAACTCGGCCCGATGTACGCCCGCCTCGACGAACTCGACGCCGAGATCGCCGAGGCGAAGGCCGCGCGGACCGGCGATGCCGAGGACGTACGAGCGGCGCGGGAGGCGCGGGCGCGGGTCATGCCGATGCCCGGTGTCGAGGAGCTGTTCCACGGCTGGATGGACTCGGAGGGACTGTTCCCTGAGGCCGCGGCGATGCTCACCGAGCAGCCGGTGCGGCCCCCGCAGCGGGTCCGCCCGAGCGACGAGGCCCGCAAGCTCTACCGCGAACTGGTCCGCAAGGCCCACCCGGACCTGGCGCAGGACGAGGAGGAGCGGGCGCGGCGCGACGAGTTCATCGCCCGGGTCAACACCGCCTACGGGCGGGGCGACGCGGCGCTGCTGCGGGAGCTGGCCGAGGAGTGGGCGGCCGGCCCGGTGCCCGCCGAGTGGCGGCCGAGCCACAGCGAGGAGCTCTACGCCCGCCTCGAATGGCTCTCCCAGCGCAAGGAGCTGCTCACGCTGGTCGCCAGTGAGCTGGAGGAGGGCGCGATCGGAGCGATGCTGAAGCTCGCTCCGGACGACCCCGACCGCCTCCTGGAGGAGATCGCCGAGCAGCTGCTGGCCCAGGTCGCGCAGCGTGAGGCGGAACTCGCGGCGCTGCTCGGGCGGTGACCTGGGTATCGTCGGGCGCATGAGTTTTGGATCTGGTGTGCCCACGGTCGAGGTCGCGGACCTCAAGGACGGCGAGTTCCTGCTGGACGTCCGCGAGGACGAGGAGTGGCAGGCGGGGCATGCCGAGGGGGCGTTGCACATCCCCATGAGCGAATTCGTCGCCCGCTACGGCGAGTTGACGCAGGCGGCACCGCAGGACGGCCGGGTCAACGTGATCTGCCGCTCCGGTGGCCGGTCGGCCCAGGTCACCAACTACCTGGTCCAGCAGGGCATCGACGCCGTGAACGTGGACGGTGGCATGCAGGTGTGGGAGGCGGCGGGCCGCCCGGTCGTCACCGACGAGGGTGCGCCGGGCTTCGTCGCCTGAACACCGGTACCTGACGGCCCACCGCCGGCTTCAGCCCAGCTGGTGTGCCGCGAGCAGGTCGCCCAGGGTCTCCTCGTGTGCCGCCGCCGGGCCGAGCGACAGCTCCAGGTGCTTGGCCCAGGCGTGGTACCGGTGCAGCGGATAGTCGGTGTCGGCACCGAAACCGCCGTGCAGGTGCTGCGCGGTCTGCACGCCCCGTCGTACCCCCTCCGCGGCCCAGATCTTGGCGACGGCCACATCCCCGGAGGCGGGCAGCGCACCCCCGGCTCCGGTGCTGATGCGCCAGGCGGCCTGCCACAGGGTGACCTCCATCGCGCGCAGGTCGATGTACCGGTCGGCGGCCTGTACGGCGACGGCCTGGAACGTCGCCAGGGGGTGCCCGAACTGCTCCCGCTTGCCGGTGTAGTCGCTGGTCATGCCCAGCACGGCCGTACCCAGCCCGAGGGCCAGCGCGCAGGTCCCGACGGTCAGCAGATCGCGCAGCCACGGCCAGGCACCGTCGGCGTCGAGGACGTACCGCTCCGGCAACCGCACCGACTCCAGGCGCAGTTCACCGAGCCGCTCGCCGGTGGTGGATATCTGCTCGGCGAGGACGACGCCGTCGAGCGGGGCGCCTTCGTGGACGCGAGGGACAAGGGCGAGGACGGTCCGGTCGGCGCTCGTGCGCGCGGGTACGAGGACGAAGTCGGCGTTGTGCGCCCAGGGCACCGCTGTCTGCATTCCGTCGAGGACCCAGAAAACACCGTCCCGCCCCGCGGTCACGGCGAGTTCGGCGGGGTCGTGGCCGGTACGGCCGTGCGCGGCGACGGTGAGCACGAGGTCGCCGGTCCCGGCCCTGCGCAGCACCTCGCCTCGCAACTCCTCGTCCCCGTACGCCTGTACGGCCGCTGAGGCCGCGCAGCTCTCCAGCAGGGGCACTCTGGCCAGCACCTTCGCGGACTCGCGCAGCACGAGACACAGGGCGATGGCGTCGAGACCGGCCCCTCCGAACTCCTCGTCGAGCAGGAGGCTCAGCAGATCCGCACCGGAGAGCCTCTCCCACAGCACCCGGTCGAAGTCGTCGGCGACGGCGCCCGGGACGAGCGACGGGCTGGGCACCTTGTCCGGCGCGACCCCGCTGAACACCGCGCGGGCCGCCTCGACCGCCGCCTGCTGCTCCTCACTGAACCTGAAGTCCACGGTGCTGTCCTCTCGGCCCGGGGGCGGGTGACCTGACGGGGCGTCAAGATAGAACAGGTTCTAGAAGAAGGGAACGGGTGGGTCTGTTCGGTGCCCGGGTCCCGTCACCTTTTTCGTGGCTCCGTGACGGCACCTTCCGTGAGCCCCGGCCGGCGGCGGCAGGCGGTGTCCGCGGGCCGAAGGAGCCGAGTCGTCCCGCCCCCGGCGACAGCGGCCCGGGTCGGCGCCCTCGGTCAACAGCTTCACAGGCTGTCCGCCCTCGCCCCCATCCTCGGATGTCTCCCGTCGGCAGGTGTCCCCGGTCGAAGCCGGGCGGCCGTGCCGGGCGACTGGTCCCGACCGATCGTTCGGTATGTCCGCTTCGGTGGTCCAGTGGTGGCCGTAGGGTGTCAACGGCTGTGGACAACTCCTCGCGGCCGGCCTCCCAGGGTGCTGTTCGTCGGTCGTGCCGGTGTGCGGAGGGGGCTGCGCAGGGCGGGCGGCCGTGAGTACCGTGCCCGTGCGCACGCCGTGTCGCGGTGTGCGTGGGCCGACGGGTGCGGTGGGTGCGGGTGGGACCGGGTATCGGGAGACGGGGCGGAATGGACGCGTACGAGGCAGGCTCGAACGCCCGGCACGGGCGCGACGAGCCCGGCGAGGCCGAGGGCTCCCAGCCCGACGGCCCCCAGCCGCAGCCCGGGGCCGGCCCATCGGACGGTGTCGCCCTCCCGCTCCCCGCGCAGCCGCAGCCCGGGGCCGGCCCATCGGACGGTGTCGCCCTCCCGCTCCCCGCTCTCCGGGGCTCCCCCGATCCCGAGGATGCCCTCCGCCCGGCACTGGCCTCCCTTTCCCTCCCGTACCAGATCGGCGCCGCGCTCGCCGTCGCGGTCGTCGCCGTTGCCGCGTGTGTTCACCTCGGCATGGTGTTCCTGCACGTCGCGCCCTCCAACACGGTCGCCAAGGAGCACGCGCGGACGATCGACGACTGGGTCTATCCGGAGTTCGAGCAGAACTGGAAGCTCTTCGCCCCCAACCCGCTGCAGCAGAACGTCGCGGTCGAGGTCCGCGCCGATGTCCGTTCCGGGGACGGCGGGGCCCGCACGACCGGCTGGTACGACCTCTCCGCGCTGGACGGAGAGGCCATCGACGGCAATCCGGTGCCGAGTCACACCCAGCAGAACGAGCTGCGCCGGGCCTGGGACTTCCTTCTCGCCTCGCACGACGCACAGAACCGCCCCTCGGGCCTGCGCGGTGTCCTCGCCGAGCAGTATCTGCGCCGCATCGTCGTTCTGCGCCTCGGCCGCGAGGGCGTGGTCGCCCCCGGCGGCACGATCGACCGCGTTCAGGTCCGTTCCCGCAGCACCACCGTCCGACCGCCCGAGTGGAGCACGGAGCAGGTGCCCGAAAAGCCCACGTACCGCGTACTGCCCTGGTGGCCCGTCCCCGACGACGAGCCGGCCGAGGCGGCGGCGGGCGCGACGGATGCGACGGAGGCGGGTGACTCATGACCGGCCTCGCCCCCGCGGCCACCCGTTCGCTCTCCCGTTCCGTCTCCCGTGGCATCGGCCGCGTCACCGAGACCGCCCTCGGGCCCTACCAGACCGCCGTCGTCCGTATCGGCTTCTCGGCGACCTGGCTGCTGTTCCTGCTGCGCGAGTTCCCGCACCGGCGGGAGCTGTACGGCCCCGACGGCCCCTGGAGCTGGGATCTCGCCCAGCAGCTCATCGCGGAGAACGGCGCCTTCACAGTCCTGATGTGGTCCGGAAGCCAGGTCTGGTTCGAGCTCGTGTACGTGCTCGCGGTTCTCGCCAGTCTGCTTCTCCTGCTCGGCTGGCGGACCCGGACCCTGTCCGTGGTCTTCATGGCCGGTGTGCTCTCGCTCCAGAACCGCAGCATCTTCGTGGGCGACGGCGGCGACAACGTCCTGCACCTGATGTCCCTCTACCTGGTGTTCACGCGCTGCGGCCAGGTGTGGTCCCTGGACGCCCGGCGCGCCCGCAAGGCACGCGCACGCGTGCTCTTCGACGCTGTCCCCGACCGTGTGGGCCCGGCGCTCTGGGCCGTCCTCGGGGCACTCCTCGTCGCCGGTACCGCGGCCGGCAAGCTCGACGGTGACCCGCTGGTCCCGGTGATTCTCTGGGGCATGTGGCTGGCGCAGGGCGTGTGGTGGGTCGTGGGTCGCCGTGGGCCGGGCGGCGAGTTCCGGATGCTCCTCGACATCGTCGGCAACCTCGTGCACAACGCGGCCCTCTTCGTGATCATGGCCGAGGCCTGTCTGATCTACGCGACGGCCGGCTGGTACAAGATCCAGGGTTCGCGCTGGCAGGACGGCACCGCTGTCTACTACCCGCTCCACCTCGACTACTTCTCCCCGTGGCCCGCGCTCTCCGACCTGCTGTCGTCGAGCGGCACGATGGTGATGCTGGTGACGTACGGGACGGTGATCGTGCAGGTCGCCTTCCCGTTCACGCTCCTCAACCGGCGGGCCAAGAACGTCCTGCTGGCCGTGATGATGACGGAGCACGCCGTGATCGCCGTCGTCCTCGGCCTGCCCTTCTTCTCGCTCGCGATGATCGCCGCGGACGCCGTGTTCCTGCCGGCCTCCTTCCTGCGCCGCCTCGGTGAGGGGGCGGCACGCGCGCGTGCGCGCCTTCTCGCCCGTCTGCCGGGCGACGGACGTGCCGGGCCCGGCAGGCGAACCTCCGGGGCGGCCGACGAGCCCGCTGCGGACGAGACGGCAGAACCGCCGCACGTAGGCTTCAGGGCATGACGGACGCAGCAACGGGACCGGCGACCGACGCGGTGGCCGAGTGGCACCGCCTCACCGGCACGTCCGTCCTGCTCGACGGTTTCCACGCCCTCAAGCACGCGCTCCGCTTCGGCGCGCGGATTCCGCTGGCCGTGACCACCGACCGACGGGCGGCACTGGATCTCGCGGACGAGTTGGCGGCGGACGTACGGGACCCCCTGGACGCCCTGCTGACCGAGGTCCCGGAGACGACGTACGCGTCCCTCGTGCCGCGCGCGCACCCCACAGCAGTGGCCGCCCTGGCCGTACGACCCTCCCGCGCGGCCAGTCTTGAGGTGCTCGCGCGCATGCCCCGGACCGCGCCCGTCGTCGTCCTCGACGACCCGCGAAATCTCGGCAACGCGGGGGCGGTGATCCGGCTCGCGGCCGGTTTCGGTGCGACCGGGGTCGTGACCACCGGGACTCTCGACCCCTGGCACCCCACCGTCGTACGCGGTGGGGCGGGGCTGCATTTCGCGACCGCCGTGGAGCGGCTGGCGGTGGCCGACCTGCCGTCGGGGCCGTTGTTCGCGCTCGATCCGGAGGGCGACGACATCCGGGGGCTGAAGCTCCCGGACGACGCCGTACTCGCCTTCGGCTCCGAGCGCAGCGGCCTGTCGCCCGCCCTACGCGCGCGTGCCGATCATCTGGTGTCCCTCCCGATGCGCCCCCAGGTCTCCAGCTACAACCTCGCGACCAGCGTGGCCATGACGCTGTACCACTGGAGCGTCACCGGGGGCAGGGCCCTCTGAGCGGCCTCGGGGAGGTCGGGCGCGGAATCGCGCCCTGCAAGGGGCTCGGGGCTGCACCGATCTGCGGCTCCGCCGCGATGGGTGTCCCCCGCTCTGGGGGTCTCCCAAACCCCTAAGACACACGCGGGAGAAGCCGAGAGCGGGGGAGCGACCAGCCCCCCCCACCGAGCCGCGGCGAAAGAACTGCGTATCCAGCGGAGCGCTCAGGCCTGGCGGCGCACCTCCACCACCCGGAACCGGTTCGCCACGAACGCTCCGTCGCACAGCGCCGCGTTCGCCGCCGGGTTGCCGCCCGAGCCGTGGAAGTCGGAGAAGGCGGCCGTCTGGTTGACGTACACCCCGCCGGTCAGGTTCAGCGACAGCTGGGCGCACTCCTCCAGACAGGCCTCCTCGACGGCCTGTTCGACCTCCGCGTCGGTCGTGTACGCGCCGACCGTCATCGCGCCCTTGTCCCGGACCGTCCGCCGCAGCAGTTCCACCGCGTCCGCCGCCGAGTCGACCGCGACGGCGAAGGAGACCGGCCCGAAGCACTCGCTCATGTAGGCGGCCTCGGAGTCCGCCCCATCCCAATATTTCCGCGCGCCGTCGAGCTTCACGATCACCGGCGTACGGACCACCGCGTCCGGGAAGTCGGGGTTCACGATCTCCCGTGAGGCCAGGGCGACTTCGCCGAGCCCGGCCGCCGCCTCCAGCCGTGCCTTCACATCGGGGTTGACGATCGCGCCCAGCAGCCCGTTCGCGCGCGCGTCGTCGCCCAGGAGGCCGCCGACGGCGGTGGCCAGGCCGGAGACCACCTCGTCGTACGACTTGTGGCCGTCCTCCGTGCGGATGCCGTCGCGGGGGATCAGGAGGTTCTGCGGGGTCGTGCACATCTGGCCGCTGTACAGGGAGAGGGAGAACGCGAGGTTCGACAGCATGCCCTTGTAGTTGTCGGTCGACTCCACGATCACCGTGTTGACGCCGGCCTTCTCCGTGTAGACCTGCGCCTGGCGGGCGTTGGCCTCCAGCCAGTCACCGAACGACGTCGAACCGGTGTAGTCGATGATGCGGATCTCCGGGCGGGTCGCCAGGGTCTTGGCGATGCCCTCCCCGGGTCGTTCGGCCGCCAGTGCCACCAGGTTCGGGTCGAAGCCGGCGTCCGCAAGGACCTCCCGCGCGATCCGGACCGTCAGCGCGAGCGGCAGTACCGCGCGCGGGTGGGGCTTCACGAGGACCGCGTTGCCCGTGGCCAGGGACGCGAACAGGCCCGGGTAGCCGTTCCACGTGGGGAAGGTGTTGCAGCCGATGAGGAGGGCGATGCCCCGCGGGACCGGCGTGAACTGCTTGGTGAGGGCCAGCGGGTCGCGCTTGCCCTGGGGCTTGGTCCACTCCGCGCTGCCGGGGGTGCGCACCTGCTCCGCGTACGCGTAGGCCACCGCCTCCAGGCCGCGGTCCTGGGCGTGCGGGCCGCCCGCCTGGAACGCCATCATGAAGGCCTGGCCGCTGGTGTGCATGACCGCGTGCGCGAACTCGTGAGTCCGGCCGCTGATCCGCTTGAGGATCTCCAGGCAGACCATCGCGCGCGCCTCCGCGCCCGCGTCGCGCCAGGCGGGCAGGCCGGCCTTCATGGCGGGCAGCAGCACGTCGACGTCCGCGTGCGGGTAGGTGACGCCCAGAGCGATGCCGTAGGGGGACACCTCGCCGCCCACCCAGTCGTCCGTGCCGGGCTGGCCGAGGTCGAGGCGGGTGTTCAGGACGGCGTCGAAAGCGGCCTTGCCCGCGGCCGGGTCCAGGCTGCCGTCCTCCCCGTAGGCCTTGGGGTGTTCGGGGTGCGGGGACCAGTACGCACGCGTGCGGATCGCTTCCAGCGCCCGGTCGAGGGTGGGCCGGTGCTGGGCGATCAGCTGGTGCGCGGTGAGTTCGGCGGCCATCAGGGGACCAACTCCTCGTCTCAAGAGCACTTCGTTGAGCTCATGTACCTGGGACATGACCTGGGGCATGACCGGGGCATGAACCGGGACGTGACCTGGGCAGAAAAGGCACGACAGAGTTAGAGTAACCGAACGATCGGTCGGGACAAGGGGGTCCGCCGCATCCGTGGACAACCCCGTGCGGGAGGATCGCGCACATGACAGCACTCGACCTCAGCAGCCCCGTGGCCGTCGTCGGCACCGGCACCATGGGCCAGGGCATCGCCCAGGTCGCGCTGGTCGCCGGTCATCACGTCCGGCTGTTCGATGCCGTGCCCGGGCGGGCCCAGGACGCCGCCGACGCGATCGGCGCGCGGCTCGACCGGCTCGTCGAGAAGGACCGGATGGTGGCGGCCGACCGGGACGCCGCCCGGGGCCGGCTGCACGCGGCCGGGAGCCTCGCCGAACTCGCCGACTGCTCCCTGGTCGTCGAGGCCGTTCTCGAACAGCTCGACGTGAAGCAGGAGTTGCTGCGCGAGCTGGAGGACGTGGTCGACGACGACTGTCTGCTCGCCACCAACACCTCCTCCCTGTCGGTCACCGCCATCGGGGGCGCGCTGCGCAACCCGGGGCGGTTCGTGGGGCTGCACTTCTTCAACCCGGCGCCGCTGCTGCCCCTCGTGGAGGTCGTCTCCGGGTTCGCCACCGACGTCACGTCGGCCACGCGCGCGTACGAGATGGCCCGCGCCTGGGGCAAGACCCCGGTCGCCTGCGCCGACACCCCCGGATTCATCGTCAACCGCCTCGCCCGGCCCTTCTACGCCGAGGCCTTCGCGGCGTACGAGGCCCAGTCCGCCGACCCCGCCACCATCGACGCGGTGCTTCGCGAGTGCGGCGGGTTCAAAATGGGCGCCTTCGAACTGACCGACCTCATCGGACAGGACGTCAACGAGGCCGTCACCCGCTCCGTGTGGCAGGCCTTCTTCCACGACGTGCGGTTCACGCCCTCGCTCGCCCAGCGACGGCTCGTCGAGTCGGGCCGGCTCGGCCGCAAGACCGGGCAGGGCTGGTACGAGTACGGGGACGACGCCGAGCCCGCCGAACCGCACACCGCGGAGAAGGCCCAGGCGCCCGCGTACGTCGTCGCCGAGGGCGATCTGGGCCCCGCGGCCGACCTGGTCGCGCTGATCCGCGAGGCGGGCGTTCCCGTCCGTGAGGACGAGGAGGACCACGGCACCCGGCTGGTGCTGCCCAGCGGCGGTCAGCTGGTCCTCGCCGACGGGCAGACCAGCGTCGAGTTCCGTGACGTCGTCTACTTCGACCTGGCCCTCGACTACCGGCGGGCCACCCGCATCGCCCTGTCCGCCTCCCAGGACACCCAGCCGCAGACCCTCTCCGAGGCCATCGGCCTCTTCCAGGCGCTCGGCAAGGACGTCAGCGTCCTCGGGGACGCCCCCGGCATGATCGTCGCCCGCACGGTGGCCCGGATCATCGATTTCGCGCACGACGCCGTCGCCAAGGGCGTCGCCACCGAGGAGGACGTCGACACGGCGATGCGCCTCGGCGTCAACTACCCGCTCGGGCCCTTCGAATGGAGCCGCAGGCTCGGCCGGAGCTGGGCGCACGAGATCCTCGACGAACTCCACCAGCGCGATCCGAGCGGGCGGTACGCGCCGTCCCTCGCGCTCTACCGCCACGCGTACGCCACCGACAAGCGGGAGGGCACCCCATGACCACCGCCAAGCGCGACACGTACACCCCGACGACGCTGCTCCAGGTCGCCGTCCAGGTGTTCAACGAACGCGGCTACGACGGCACTTCCATGGAGCACCTGTCGAAGGCCGCGGGCATCTCCAAGTCGTCGATCTACCACCACGTCACCGGCAAGGAGGAGTTGCTGCGCCTGGCCGTCAGCCGGGCGCTGGACGGGCTCTTCGGGATCCTCGACGAGGAGCACGCGCGCGTGGGGCCCGCCGCCGGACGCCTGGAGTACGTCGTGCGGCGCATGGTCGAGGTGCTCATCGCCGAACTGCCGTACGTGACGCTGCTGCTGCGTGTGCGCGGCAACACCGACACCGAGCGCCGGGCCCTGGAGCGGCGCCGCGACTTCGACCACCGGGTCGCCGAGCTCCTCAGGGCCGCCGCCGCCGAGGGGGACGTACGCGGTGACGTGGAGGTGCGGCTCGCGACACGGCTCGTCTTCGGAATGATCAACTCGGTCGTGGAGTGGTACCGGCCCGACGGGCGCGGCATGGGTGAGCGTGAGGTCTCCGACGCCGTGGTGCGGCTGGTCTTCGGGGGGCTGCGCAGCCCTGAGTGAGCCACTCCGGCAGGGGTGACTCGGGGGTCACTCAGGCCTGCGGTTCCAGGTCCTCCGCCTCGAACACCAGCAGCGTGCGCGTGCTGAGCACCTCCGGGATCGCCTGGAGGCGCGTCAGCACCAGCTCGCGCAGCGCCTTGTTGTCGGGGGTGTGGACCAGCAGGAGTACGTCGAAGTCGCCGCCCACCAGGGCGATGTGGTCCGCTCCGGGGAGCTGTCTCAGCTGTTCGCGGACCGTGCGCCAGGAGTTCTGGACGATCTTCAGCGTGATGTACGCCGACGTGCCCTGTCCGGCGCGTTCGTGGTCCACGCGGGCGCCGAAACCGCGGATGACACCGTCCTCGAGGAGGCGGTTGATACGGGCGTAGGCGTTGGCCCGTGAAACGTGCACGCGTTCGGCCACGGATCGGATCGAGGCACGGCCGTCCGCCTGGAGCATCTGCAGGATGTCCTGATCGATGGCGTCGAGCGGGCGCGGGGGCGGCTGGGTACCGCCGCCTTCCTGGCGTTCGGCCATTTGTTCAGATGCCATGTCCCCCCGCCTCCCTACCATGGACGTACTGCGTCCATCTCAGGCTGTGGAGAACCGTTTGTCCACAGCCTGGCGGTGCCTGTAGCCAAAATGTGCCGACAACCGAACAATCGGTAGGTGAGGCGGGTCACACGTCCGTGGCGCGCCCTGAGCCGTCTCCCACGAGGAGGTGCCGTCATGACGGTCATGGAGCAGCGGGGCGCATACCGGCCCACACCGCCGCCCGCCTGGCAGCCCCGTACCGACCCCGCGCCGCTGCTGCCCGACGCGGCTCCGTACCGCGTCCTCGGCACCGAGGCGGCGGCTCAGGCGGACCCGGGGCTGCTGCGCCGGCTGTACGCGCAGCTGGTGCGCGGGCGCCGGTACAACGCGCAGGCCACCGCCCTCACCAAGCAGGGCCGACTCGCCGTGTACCCCTCCAGCGTCGGCCAGGAGGCCTGCGAGGTGGCCGCCGCGCTCGCTCTGGAGGACCGTGACTGGCTCTTCCCCAGCTACCGGGACACGCTAGCCGTGGTCGCCCGGGGCGTGGACCCCGTACAGGCGCTCACGCTGCTGCGCGGCGACTGGCACACCGGGTACGACCCGCGTGAGCACCGGGTGGCGCCCCTGTGCACCCCGCTCGCGACACAGCTGCCGCACGCCGTCGGGCTCGCGCACGCCGCCCGGCTCAAGGGCGACGACGTGGTCGCGCTGGCCATGGTCGGCGACGGCGGCACCAGCGAGGGCGACTTCCACGAGGCGCTGAACTTCGCCGCCGTGTGGCAGGCGCCGGTCGTCTTCCTGGTGCAGAACAACGGCTTCGCGATCTCCGTGCCGCTCGCCAAGCAGACCGCCGCCCCGTCGCTGGCCCACAAGGCCGTCGGCTACGGGATGCCCGGCCGCCTGGTCGACGGCAACGACGCGGTCGCCATGTACGAGGTGCTGCGCGACGCGGTACGCCACGCGCGCGCGGGTGGTGGTCCCACGCTCGTCGAGGCGGTGACCTACCGCGTGGAGGCGCACACCAACGCCGACGACGACAAGCGCTACCGGGCCGACTCCGAGGTCGCCGCCTGGCGCGAACACGATCCGATCGACCTCCTGGAACAGGAGCTCACCGCGCGCGGGCTGCTCGACGAGGACGCCAGGAGTGCCGCGCGCGACGACGCCGAGGCACTCGCCGCCGACCTTCGCGCCCGCATGAACCAGGACCCGGCACTCGACCCCATGGACCTGTTCGCCCAGGTGTACGCCGAGCCCACCCCGCAACTGCGCGAGCAGCGGGCCCAGTTGCGGGCCGAGCTCGAAGCCGGGGCGGAGGGGACGCACTGATGACCACGGTCGCCCTCAAACCCGCCACCATGGCCCAGGCCCTCACGCGCGCGATGCGCGACGCCATGGCCGCCGACCCCACCGTTCACGTCATGGGCGAGGACGTCGGCACCCTCGGCGGGGTCTTCCGGGTCACCGACGGGCTCGCCAGGGAGTTCGGTGACGCCCGCTGCACGGACACCCCGCTGGCCGAGGCGGGCATCCTCGGGGCGGCCGTCGGCATGGCCATGTACGGTCTGCGGCCGGTCGTCGAGATGCAGTTCGACGCGTTCGCCTATCCCGCGTTCGAGCAGTTGATCTCGCACGTCTCCCGGATGCGCAACCGCACGCGCGGGGCCATGCCCCTGCCGATCACCGTTCGTGTGCCCTACGGCGGCGGCATCGGCGGCGTCGAACACCACAGTGACTCCTCCGAGGCGTACTACATGGCGACCCCGGGACTCCATGTCGTCACGCCCGCCACGGTCGCCGACGCGTACGGCCTGCTGCGGGCCGCGATCGCCTCCGACGACCCGGTGGTCCTTCTGGAGCCCAAGCGCCTGTACTGGTCGAAGGACTCCTGGAACCCGGACGAACCGCCGGCCGTTGAACCGATAGGACGCGCGGTGGTGCGGCGCCCGGGCCGCAGCGCCACGCTCATCACGTACGGTCCGTCGCTGCCCGTCTGCCTGGAGGCGGCACAGGCGGCGGAGGCGGAGGGCTGGGACCTGGAGGTCGTCGACCTGCGTTCCCTGGTCCCGTTCGACGACGAGACGGTGTGCGCCTCGGTACAGCGGACCGGGCGGGCCCTCGTCGTCCACGAGTCGGGCGGTTTCGGCGGCCCCGGCGGGGAGATCGCGGCCCGCGTCACGGAGCGCTGCTTCCATCATCTGGAGGCGCCGGTGCTGCGCGTCGCCGGGTTCGACATCCCGTATCCGCCCCCGATGCTGGAGCGGCACCATCTGCCCGGCGTCGACCGTGTCCTGGACGCTGTCGGACGGCTGCAGTGGGAGGCGGAACGCTGATGGCACAGGTACTGGAGTTCAGGCTCCCCGACCTCGGCGAAGGGCTCACCGAGGCGCTGATCGTGCGCTGGTTGGTCGAGGTCGGCGAGGTCGTCGCCGTCGACCAGCCGGTCGTCGAGGTCGAGACGGCCAAGGCGATGGTCGACGTGCCGTGTCCCTACGGGGGCGTCGTCACCGCCCGCTTCGGCGAGGAGGGCACCGAACTGCCCGTCGGGTCACCCCTGGTGACGGTGGCGGTCGGGACACCGGCCCACCCCGACCCCGCCGGTGACGCGGCCCGGGGCTCCGGGAACGTGCTCGTGGGATACGGCACGTCCGAGGCGCCCGCGCGGCGGCGGAGAGTACGGCGGGAACAGGCGGCGCCCGCCGCTCCCGTGGCCCTCAAGGAGACAGTCGCACACGCCCCCGCCCCCGCCCCGGTGGACGGTCCCGTCCCGGTCATCTCGCCGCTCGTGCGCAGGCTCGCCCGCGAGAACGGCCTGGACCTGCGGAAACTGACGGGCTCCGGGCCCGACGGACTGATCCTGCGCGCCGACGTGGAGCACGCCCTGCGCGCCGGCGCCACCCGACCCGAGTCCTCGGCCCCGGCCGCGACCCCGGTGCCCGCCGCGCACCCCGCCCCTGCCTGCGAGGGGGACACGCGTGTCCCCCTCAAGGGCATCCGCGGTGCCGTCGCCGACAAGCTCTCCCGCAGCCGGCGCGAGATCCCGGACGCGACCTGCTGGGTGGACGCCGACGCGACGGAACTGATGCACGCGCGTGCACACATGAACGGGGGAGGGAGCCCGAAGATCTCCCTCCTCGCGCTGCTCGCCCGTATCTGCACCGCCGCCCTCGCCCGGTACCCCGAGCTGAACTCCACGGTCGACCTGGAGGCCAGGGAGATCGTCCGGCTCGACCGCGTCCATCTCGGCTTCGCCGCGCAGACCGAACGCGGGCTCGTCGTCCCCGTCGTCCGGGACGCGCACACCAGGAACGCCGAGGCCCTCAGCGCGGAGATCGCGCGGCTGACGGAGTCGGCCCGCACCGGCACCCTCCCGCCCGCCGAACTCACCGGCGGGACGTTCACGTTGAACAACTACGGCGTGTTCGGTGTCGACGGCTCCACGCCGATCATCAACCACCCCGAGGCGGCCATGCTCGGCGTCGGCCGGATCGTCCCCAAGCCGTGGGTGCACAACGGCGACCTGGCGGTGCGCCAGGTCGTCCAACTGTCGCTCACCTTCGACCACCGGGTGTGCGACGGCGGCACGGCGGGCGGTTTCCTCCGCTTTGTGGCGGACTGCGTCGAACAGCCGGCGGTGCTGCTGCGCACTCTGTGATCAGGGTGGCGCGCACACGTTCCTGTGATCGGCGGCGGCCCGCATACTCGGAGGGTGACCGCCTATGAGCCCCAGCCCGCAGGGACCCCCGGCGCCGACGGCTACGACGCCGTCGTGCTCGCGGGCGGGACCGCCCGGCGCCTCGGCGGTACCGACAAGCCCGGCGTGCGGGTGGGCGGGCGCGCGCTGCTCGACCGGGTGCTCGCCGCCTGCTCCGACGCAGGCACCACCGTGGTCGTGTCCGCGCCCCGGCCCACCGTGCGGCCCGTGACCTGGGCCCACGAGGACCCGCCGGGCGGCGGACCCGTCGCCGCGCTCGACGCGGGCCTGCGACAGACCAGGGCCGCGCAGGTCGTCGTACTCTCCGCCGATCTCCCGTTCCTCGGACCGGCGACGGTACGGCGGCTCCTCGGCGCCCTGCGGACGCGCGGCGTCGAGGGCGCGCTGCTCAGCGACCCGGGCGGCCGGGACCAGCCGCTCGTTGCCGCGTACCGGGCGTCCGCGCTGCGCCGGGAGCTGGACGCGCTCACCCTCGAACACGGCGGCCTCACCGGCCTGCCGCTGCGCCGGCTGGCCGGCGCGCTGGAACTCATCCGTGTGTCCGACCCCGTCGCGTCCTTCGACTGCGACACCTGGGACGACATCGCCGCCGCCAGAGCACGCATCAGGGAGCATGGGCACGTGTTGGACGAATGGATTTCCGCAGCCAAGGACGAACTGGGCATCGACCTGGACGTCGACACCGGCCTCCTCCTCGACCTGGCGCGCGACGCCGCGCACGGTGTGGCCAGGCCGGCCGCCCCGCTGACGACGTTCCTCGTCGGGTACGCGGCGGGCCGGGCCGGGGGAGGCCCGGAGGAAGTCGCCGGGGCCACCCGCAAAGCCGTCGCCCTCGCCCTGCGCTGGGCCGACGAGGCCGCGGGCGCGGACGATGCCGGCAAGGCCCCGGACAGCAGCAGCCCGGACGCCGGATGACCGTCCGCCACGACCTGGACGACCTCGGCGCCGAGGAGGCGCTCGCCCTCGTGAACGAAGGCAACCACAGCGCTGAGCAGGGCGACGGACCGACCCCCGAGAGTGCCGCAGCACCGGCCCCCGCAGGGGAGGGCGTCTACGACGTGGAGGCCGACCCCCCGAGCCCCGGCGCCGACGGAGACCCCGCCTCCGCCTCCGCCCCCGCGCGCCCTCGGGCCACCCCCTGGCCCCAGGCCCGCGCCATCGCCGAGCGCGCCGCCCGTCAGGTCTCCCGTGCCGCCGCTGCCTCCGTCCCCCTCGACGCCGCCCTCGGCCTGGTCCTGGCCGCCCCTCTCGTGGCCCTCACCGACCTCCCCTCCTTCGACACGTCCGCGATGGACGGCTGGGCGGTGGCCGGCCCCGGCCCCTGGGACGTGCGCGAGGCCGGTGTGCTCGCCGGGCACGCGCAGCCCGAGCCGCTCACGGACGGCGAGGCGGTGCGGATCGCGACGGGCGCCCGCATCCCGCACGACACGACCGCCGTACTGCGCGGCGAGCACGGCCGCGCGGACGACAAGGGCCGACTGCACGCGACCCGCGACATGATGCACGGCCAGGACATCCGTCCACGCGCCCAGGAGTGCCGCTCCGGCGACCAGTTGCTGCCCGCCGGCACCTTCGTGACCCCGGCGGTGCTCGGGCTCGCGGCGGCCGCCGGGTACGACACCCTCGCCGCGATTTCCCGCCCCCGGGCCGAAGTCCTTGTCCTGGGTGACGAGTTGCTCACCGAGGGACTGCCGCACGACGGTCTGATCCGGGATGCGCTCGGCCCGATGCTGCCGCCCTGGCTGCGCTCGCTCGGCGCCGAGGTCATCGCCGTACGCAGGCTCGGGGACGACGCCAAGGCGCTCTACGAGGCGTTGCAGAACTCCCCTGCCGACATCGTCGTCACCACCGGGGGCACCGCCGCCGGACCCGTTGACCATGTTCACCCCACCCTGCGCCGCCTCGGCGCCGAACTGCTGGTGAACGGCGTCCAGGTGCGCCCCGGGCACCCCATGCTGCTGGCCCGGACCAAGGAGAACCAGCACCTCGTCGGGCTGCCGGGCAACCCGCTGGCCGCCGTCTCCGGGCTGCTCACCCTTGCCGAGCCCCTGTTGCGGACCCGCGCGGGACGGGGGGCGCCGGAGCCGTACACGCTGCCCCTCAAGGACGAGGTGCACGGGCACCCGCACGACACCCGGCTCGTCCCCGTCGTCCTGCGCGGCGACCGGGCCGTGCCGCTGCACTACAACGGTCCGGCGATGCTGCGGGGCATCGCCGCGGCCGAGGCCCTCGCGGTCGTACCGCCCGGCGGTGCGCGAGCCGGTCAGGAACTGGAACTGCTCGACCTGCCGTGGGCAGCAGCCACCGAAGCCGGGGTGTGTTTCACGTGAAACATTCGGATCGCAGCGGCGGCCACCCCGGCGGCATGGGGGGATGTTTCACGTGAAACTGCCGGGCCAGGACGCCATCGCCCGTCAGGCGGACGAGCATCTGGTGACCCATCGGGTGAAACTTCCCCGGACCGTGGTGGAACGGCCGATCCGCCAGGTCGCCAAGCGCGTCGCCATGGCGCTGCTGGTGCTGATCGGAACCGCCTTCATCGTCTATGCCGACGCCGACGGCTACATCGACAACTCCGATGGTTCCGTCGATCTTCTCGACGCCTTCTACTACGCCACCGTCACCCTGTCCACCACCGGATACGGCGACATCGCGCCCGTCAGTGACGCCGCCAGGCTGACCAACATCTTCGTCATCACACCGCTGCGCGTGCTCTTCCTGATCATCCTGGTCGGCACGACTCTCGAAGTCCTCACGGAACGTACGCGGGAGGAGTGGCGGCAGAACCGCTGGAGGGCGGCCTTGCGAGATCACACCGTTGTCATCGGGTTCGGGACCAAGGGGCGGTCGGCCGTGCAGACCGTCTGCGCCACCGGGCTGAAGAAGGAACAGGTAGTGGTCGTCGACCCCAGTTCCAAGGCCGTGGACGCGGCCACCGCCGACGGGTACGCGGGAGTGGTCGGCGACGCCACACGCAGTGACGTACTGCTGCGGGCCGAACTGCAGAAGGCGCGGCAGATCATCATCGCCACCCAGCGCGACGACACGGCCGTGCTGGTGACGCTGACGGCCCGGCAGCTCAACCGCACCGCCAAGATCGTGGCCGCCGTACGCGAGGAGGAGAACGCGCCGCTGCTCAAGCAGTCCGGCGCCGATGCCGTCATCACGAGCGCGAGCGCGGCCGGGCGGCTGCTCGGGCTGTCCGTGCTCAGTCCCGCCGCCGGCATGGTCATGGAGGACCTCATCCAGCAGGGCAGCGGGCTCGACATCGTCGAACGGCCGGTCATAAAGGCCGAGGTGGGCAAGGGGCCGCGCGAGACGGACGACCTGGTCGTGAGTGTCGTGCGCGGGCACCGCGTGCTGGGCTACGACGATCCGTCCGTCGGGGAGCTTCAGGTGGCCGACCGGCTCATCACCATCGTGCGGGCGACGCCGGGCGCGCATGTGGCGCCCGACGTCCGCCGGATCCGCGACAACTAACACCTGCGTCCCGGCTACTTGCGGTTGTAGAGCCGCATCGTCACCGGGCCGAAGATGAGCACCAGCAAGCCCGCCCACCCCAGCGACCAGGCGATCTCGGCGGTCGGCCACTCGCCGGCCATCAGCTCCCGCACCGCCGACGACACATGGGTGATCGGGCTGTTGTTGACGAAGGCCTGGAGCCAGCCGGGCATGGTGCTCGGGTCGACGAAGACGTTCGACAGGAAGGTCAGCGGGAAGATCACCATCATGCTGACGCCCATCACCGACTTCTCCGTGCGCAGCAGCAGCCCGAACATCGTCCAGATCCAGGAGAAGGCGAAGGAGAAGACCAGGAGGAGGGCGATGCCGGCAGCCACGCCCACCACTCCGCCGTCGGGTCGGTAGCCCAGGATGACGCCGACCGTCAGCATCACCACGGACGCCATGGTGTACCGCAGGGCGTCGCCGAGGAGATAGCCGACCATCACCGCCGGCCGCCAGATCGGCAGCGTACGGAAGCGGTCGAAGACGCCCTTCTCGATGTCCGTGTTGACCGAGACGCCGGTGTACATCGTGATCATCACGACCGACATCACGAGGATGCCCGGCAGCAGGAACTGGATGTACTCGCGCGGGGAGCCCGCCAGCGCGCCCCCGAACAGGTACGTGTACATCAGCACCATCATGATCGGGAACGCGGTGACGTCGAAGAGCTGCTCGGGGACGTGTTTGATCTTGAGCATCGCCCGCCAGCCGAAGGTGAGGGACGCCGAGAGCGCGCTCGGGCGCGGCGGCCGGTCCTTGGCGATGAGCAGCGCGGCGAGTGCCTCGGCGCTGACCGGGGCGAGATCCCTGCTCTCGGTGGTGGTCGCGGTGCTCATGCCGCCGCCTCGCTTTCCGTGGAGTCGGCCGGGGAGCCGGCTTCCGTGTCATGTCCGGTGAGGGCGAGGAACACCTCGTCCAGGCTGGGCTGTCCCAGGGAGAAGTTGTCGACGGTGATGCCGGCGCGGGCCAGTTCGGAGAGCGCGCGGGCCGCCTGCTCGGCCGCGTTGTCCGCCGCCGACGTACCGATACGGGCTGTCAGCGCCACCGGATCGGGGTCGCGCTGCACCGTCGCGTCGAGGGTCAGCCGCAACACCTCCTCCGCCTGGGGCCGCTGTGCCGGATCACGCAGCCGCAGATGGACGGACCCGGCGCCGACGGACGCCTTCAGCTCGCCCTTGGTGCCCTCCGCGATCACCTTGCCTTTGTCGATGACGGCGATCCGGGACGCCAGCTGGTCGGCCTCGTCCAGATACTGCGTGGTCAGCAGCACGGTCGTGCCCTGGGCGACCACGGCGCGCACGATGTCCCACACCTGGTTGCGGCTGCGCGGGTCGAGACCGGTCGTCGGCTCGTCCAGGAAAAGCAGGTCGGGGGTGTTGAGGATGGACGCGGCGATGTCGATTCGGCGTCGCATACCGCCCGAGTAGTGCTTGACCTGCTTCACCGCGGCGTCCGTGAGCCCGAAGGCCTCCAGGAGCTGGGCGGCGCGCTCACGGGCGGTCCTCTTGTGATGGCCGAGGAGCCGGCCGAGCAGCACCAGGTTCTCGGTGCCGGTGAGGTCCTCGTCCACGGACGCGTACTGGCCGGTGAGGCTCACCCTGCCGCGTACCGTGTCGGCCTCGCGCACCACGTCGTGGCCGAAGATGTGGGCCTCGCCGTCGTCCGGCCGGAGGAGGGTGGCCAGCATCTTCACAGTGGTCGTCTTGCCGGCGCCGTTCGGCCCGAGGACCCCGTAGACCGTGCCGGTGGGCACGGTGAGGTCGACGCCGTCGACGGCCCGGGTGTCGCCGAACGTCTTCACCAGACCCGCGGTCTCGATGGCCAGGTCGGCTGCCTTGGCCGCCCTGCCCGCTTTGGCTGCCTGTGGGCTCATGTCTCGGGGTCCTTCCGGAGTCCTGCGCGTACGGGGTTACGCAAAGGGAGACCGGAGGCCAACCCGAAACTCATCGGCCGCCCGGCCACACGTTTCTCCACGGTCTCTCGTCCGGCCCCGGACCGCACCTCAATTTAACGCCGGGGCGGGGAGTAGCGTCCCCTCATGCATGCGATCACGATTCCCGAACCCGGAGGGCCCGAGGCGCTGGTGTGGGCCGAGGTCCCCGATCCCGTGCCCGGCGAGGGCGAGGTGCTGGTCGAGGTGGTGGCGAGCGCCGTCAACCGTGCCGACATCCTGCAGCGCCAGGGCTTCTACAATCCACCGCCCGGCGCCTCCCCCTACCCCGGACTGGAGTGCTCCGGCCGGATCACCGGGATCGGGCCCGGAGTGTCCGGCTGGTCCGTCGGCGACGAGGTGTGCGCGCTGCTCGCGGGCGGCGGCTACGCGCGGAAGGTGGCCGTTCCGGCCGGGCAGCTGCTGCCCGTGCCAGAGGGCGTCGGTCTGAAGCGGGCGGCGGCGCTGCCCGAGGTGACCTGCACGGTCTGGTCGAACGTCTTCATGATCTCCCACCTCCGACCCGGCGAGACCCTCCTCGTGCACGGCGGCTCCAGCGGTATCGGCACCATGGCCATCCAGCTCGCCAGGGCCGTCGGCGCCAGGGTCGCCGTGACGGCCGGGACGAAGGAGAAGCTCGACCGGTGCGCCGAACTCGGCGCCGACATCCTCGTCAACTACCGCGAGCAGGACTTCGTCGAGGAGCTGAGGCAGGCCACCGGCGGCGCCGGCGCCGATGTCGTCCTCGACAACATGGGCGCCAAGTACCTGGACCGCAACGTCCGCGCCCTCGCCGTCAACGGACGGCTCGCGATCATCGGCATGCAGGGCGGCGTCAAGGCCGAACTGAACATCGGCGCGCTCCTCGCCAAGCGGGCCGCGATCAGCGCGACCTCGCTGCGCGCCCGCCCGCTCGCCGAGAAGACGGCGATCGTGGCCGCCGTACGCGAACACGTCTGGCCGCTGATCGCCGCCGGTCAGGTCCGGCCGGTCGTCGACCGGGAGTTCCCGATGGACGACGTGGCGGCGGCCCACCGGCTCGTGGAGGAGAGCGGGCACATCGGAAAGGTGCTGCTGGTGGTCCCGTAGCGCGCCGTCCCGGGTCACGTCCTCCGGACGCGCAGTCGCAGCGCGAGGAGGGCGAGGCCCAGGCCGAGGCCGATCAGGACCAGCCCGCTGCCGAGCGGCAGTATCCGCAGCACCGGATCGGAGACCGGGGCGGGCAGGGCGGCCGTGTCCCGAGGATCGTCAGGGACGGTAGTGGGCACGGGGAGGGGGACGTTCTCCTCGTACGGCGTCTCCTCGTATGCCGTCTCCTCGGGCGGCGCCGGCACGCGGCGCCCGGGGCGTTCCCGCCCCTCGCCCGCCAGGCTGCCGGCCCGGGAGACGTCGGGGGCGGGCCGGGCGACGTAAGGGATGTCGTACGGCGGTGTCGTGACGTGCGGGGAAGCGGCGAGTGCGGGTGCCGCCAGGGCCAGCAGGGCGGCGCTGGTGCGCAGGGTGCGGAGCCGTGGAGTCATGTCGGTGGCCCCTTCCCGCTGCGGAGTCGCCGGTCGCCAGGGTTCGACGGGACCAGCCTCACACGCAGCCGCCCCTCCGGCATCCCGGACGGAGACCGCGTGCCGGACCCACCGGCCGGAACCGCGACCTGGTGGGAGAGAATGGCGGCATGGAGATGCCGAGGAACGAAAGGTCGCCGGAGAACCCCCAGATCCTGGTCGTTGGCCAGGACGGGATGGCTCTCGGCGGTGGCGGTGACGACGACTCCCGAGAGATCCCGGTGACGGACATGGTGGAGCAGCCCGCCAAGGTCATGAGGATCGGCAGCATGATCAAACAGCTGCTGGAGGAGGTCCGCGCGGCCCCTCTCGACGAGGCGAGCAGGGTCCGGCTCAAGGAGATCCACGCCAGTTCGGTGAAGGAGCTGGAGGACGGTCTCGCGCCGGAGCTGGTCGACGAACTGGAGCGGCTGTCCCTGCCGTTCACGGACGAGGCGATTCCCAGCGACGCCGAACTGCGGATCGCGCAGGCCCAGTTGGTGGGCTGGCTGGAGGGTCTCTTCCACGGGATCCAGACCGCCCTGTTCGCCCAGCAGATGGCCGCGCGGGCCCAGCTGGAGCAGATGCGCCGCGCGCTGCCGCCGGGCGTCGGCGGCCAGGAGGGCGACGACGACCCGCGTACGGGCGGACGGACGGGCGGACCGTACCTCTAGTCCTCCCCAGATCTCATGGAGCGGGGCCCGGTGGCCGACCGGCCGCCGGGCCCCACTCCATGAACAACCGTCTGCTCAGGACGGGTTGCCCGTCGACACGCTCAGCTCGATCACCGGCATGTCCTCGGGATCGGCATCCGCGTCCGCGGAGGGGAACTGGTCCATGACCGTGTCCTTGCCGTACGTGTTCTCGTCGACCCGCGTGACCTTCATCCGCCAGCCGGCCGCCTGGAAGCAGGCCTTGACCGAGGTCAGGTTCTTGAAGCGGAAGTCGGGCAGCCGGATCTTGTCCGGGTCGCTGTACGACTCCGGCGCCTCCGAGCACTCCTCCTCGTCGACCTTCTTGCTCAGGTCCGGCCCCTTGTACCCGGACCCCGACTCCGAATCCGACCCCGAGGTCTGCGTGGCCGAGGCGCTCGGGGTGCTGCCGCTGCCGGCCCCGCCGCCGTTGTCGGTGTCGTCCCCGCCCAGTTTCAGGGCCAGGAGCAGCCCGCCGACCGCGACGAGCGAGACGACGATCGAGCCCACGAGCACCGGGGTGTTGCTCTTCCGTCCCCCTCCGGCGCCGGCCGGGGGCGTGTGCTGCGGCGCGTACGCGCCCGGCGTCTGGTACGCGGCCTGCTGCGGATAGCCGTACGCCGGAGCCGGTGTCTGCGGAGCTGTGTACGCCGGGGGCGGGGTGGCGCCGTACGGATTGGCGTGCTGCGGGTGCGGGGTCGGCTGGTACGGGGTCTGCACGGGGCCCGGCGGGGGCGGGGTCGTCTGGTCGACCGGCGGGAACACCGCGGAGGCGACGCCCGCGCCGCTCTGCGCGAGGGCGCCCGGGACGATGCTCGGGGCGGCCGGCTGGAGGGAGGCGGCCACGCGCAGGCACTCGTCGCGCATGGCGACGGCGCTCGGGAAACGCTCGTTCGGGTTCTTCTTCAGCGCGCGGGCGACGAGCGCGTCCACCGCGGGAGGCAGCGCGCGGTTGACCGAGGAAGGGGCGACCGGCTCCTCCTGCACGTGCGCGTACGCGATCGCAAGGGGTGAGTCCGCGTTGAACGGCAGCCGGCCGGTGACCAGTTGGAACAGCATGATGCCGACCGAGTAGAGGTCGGAACGGGCGTCCACGCCCCGGCCCAGCGCCTGCTCCGGGGAGAGGTACTGCGGGGTGCCGACGACCATGCCGGTCTGCGTCATCGACGTGACGCCCGACTGCATGGCGCGGGCGATGCCGAAGTCCATGACCTTGACGACACCGCGCTTGGTCATCATCACGTTGCCCGGCTTGATGTCCCGGTGGACCAGACCCATCTCGTGGCTGATCTCCAGCGCCGCCAGGACGTCCGCGGTGACCTTCAGCGCCTTGTCGGCGGGCATCGCCCCGGACTGCCGTACGTCCGCGTCGAGAACGGAGCCGAGCGGCTGCCCCTCGACGTACTCCATGACGATGTACGGGGTCATGGTCCCCGCCACATCGTCCTCGCCGGTGTCGAAGACCGAGACGATGTTCGTGTGCGTGAGCTTGGCCACCGCCTGGGCCTCGCGGCGGAAGCGCTCGCGGAAGGCCGGTTCCCGGCCCAGTTCGGTGTGCAGTGTCTTGATCGCCACCTGCCGGTCCAGGACCGAGTCGTACGCGAGGTGCACCGAGGCCATGCCGCCCTCGCCGAGCAGATCGCGCAGCTGGTAGCGCCCGCCGGCGAGCGCGTGCCCCGCGTACCGGCCGTGTGCGCCGTCCTGGCTCATGTCTCAGCGTCCCCCGAACTTCTCCACGGCCGCACGTGATCGATTGGCTGATTCCGGGCCAAGTCTGCCGGAGGTCACTGACACGTCAAGCGCGGTGCCCGTTCCGTGACCGTACGGGAAGGAAGCGTCGCGGAAGCGTTACAGGGGCCGCACGGACGGAGCGCGGAATTTGCACGACGGTACCCGCAACGGGTTTGATTGCCGGTCCGCCCGGGACCCGTACCCGGGTTCATCCCGGAGCTCCTCCGGGATCGCCTCCCGGACCGGAGGCTTGCGTGGAGGCTGTAGCGTGGCCGACGGAGACCGTAACAACACCGCGCGCACCGCGGGCAGAAACGACGGCGAGGACTGATGGCACAGCAGCGCGCTCAGGGCCCGTCCGACCCCGAGGCGGCCGGCGGCGGTATGTCAGACGCACCTGAGTTGTGGGGCAACGGCGGACTGGTCGGGGACGGCCGGTACCGGCTCACCCACAGACTCGGCCGGGGCGGCATGGCCGAGGTGTTCGCCGCCGAGGACGTGCGCCTCGGGCGGACCGTCGCGGTCAAACTGCTCCGCGCCGACCTCGCCGAGGACCCGATCTCGAAGGCCCGCTTCACGCGCGAGGCCCAGTCGGTGGCCGGGCTCAACCACCACTCGATCGTCGCCGTGTACGACTCCGGCGAGGACAACGTCGGCGGTCAGTCCGTCCCGTACATGGTGATGGAGATCGTCGAGGGCCGCACCATCCGCGACCTCCTCATCAACGCCGAGGCGCCGGGGCCCGAGCAGGCCCTGATCATCGTCTCCGGGGTACTGGAGGCGCTGGCCTATTCGCATCAGCACGGCATCGTCCACCGTGACATCAAGCCCGCCAACGTGATCATCACGCACGGTGGCGCCGTGAAGGTCATGGACTTCGGCATCGCCCGCGCGCTGCACGGGGCGTCGACGACGATGACGCAGACCGGCATGGTCATGGGCACCCCCCAGTACCTCTCCCCGGAGCAGGCCCTCGGCAAGGCCGTCGACCACCGCTCCGACCTGTACGCCACCGGGTGTCTGCTGTACGAACTCCTCGCACTGCGGCCCCCCTTCACCGGAGAGACTCCCCTCTCCGTGGTCTACCAGCACGTCCAGGACATTCCGGTGCCCCCGTCCGAGGTCTCGGACGCGGCGCCGCCGGAGCTCGACGGGCTCGTCATGCGTTCCCTCGCCAAGGAGCCGGACGACCGCTTCCAGACCGCCGAGGAGATGCGCGGGCTGATCCAGTACGGCCTGCAGATGCTGTACGACCAGGGCAGCCACACCGGCACCTGGAACACCGGGCCCGTCAACATGCACGAAGGCCGGCACACCCCCTCGGGGGGTTTCGCCGGCACCGCGGTGATGAACCACCCGGGCGACCAGGCGGGCACCACCCAGATCCCCCAGCAGATCCTGCCCTCCGGGTACGGCGGCGGGGACGACGGCGGCTTCGAGGGGCACGGCAACCGGGGCAGCGGCCGGGGCAAGCTCTGGATACTGGCGTTCTTCGCCGTGGTCGCCATCGCGGCGGGCGTCGCCCTCGCCCTCCAGAACGGCAGCGGCTCCGAGGGCGACACCTCCACCACGGAGTCGCCGACCACCTCGCAGTCCGCGACGACCGACGACTCCACGGCGAGTCCGAGCGAGGAGGTCTCCGAAGCGCCGTCGAACACTGCCACGGACGACGGCACCGGCTCGAACTCGGGGTCCCAGTGGACGCCGTCGCCCACGCCTTCGTGGACGCCGTCCGCGACCGCTTCCTCCGAGCCGTCGAGCACCCCGTCGGACGTAGAGACGAGTGCGGAGCCGTCGGTGACGGCGTCGCAGTCGGAGGACGTGGCGACTCCGTCGGGCGACCCGTCGGACGACGAGGGCGGGGACGACGGCGGTACGACGGTGGGCGGCACCCTTCCCTGACATCGACGACACCGGCCGACCGCCCCTCCGGGGTTCCGGGTGAACAGACCGCCGGCCGGTTGACGGAAAGCAGCCTCCACGCGCGCGTGCGGCCCGAAGAGGGCTTCACGCGCGCGTGCCGTCGCCGGGCCGGTCGGCCCCGCGGGTGTCAGTCCGCGAACGCCCCGCACACCGCGTCGTACTCGCGCGTCCACCACACGGCGAGCGCCGAGGCGGCCGGGAACTGGGAGTCGGCGCGGGTGTCCCCCCGCTCGTAGTGCCAGCGCAGCATCCAGAAGTCGTTGAGGCGTTCCCACCACACCCGGTGCACGGCGGCGGCCAGTTCGGAGGGCGTGGCACCCGCGGTACGCCGGTACGCGCGCGCGTACGCCCGTGCCTTGGGCAGGTCGAGCGTGCCGGCGGGCCGTACGAAGAAGATCGCGGCGGCGCGTACGGCCTCCTCCGCGCGGGGCTGCACACCGAGCCGGTCCCAGTCGACGATCGCGGCCGGGGCGTCCCCCTTGTAGAGCAGGTTGAACGGGTGGAAGTCCCCGTGCACCCAGCCCACCGAGCCGCCCGGCGGGGGCCGCCGGTCCGCGTGCTGCTCCAGCAGCGCCCGCCGTTCCAGGAGCCGGTACCTGGCCAGCTCGTCGAAGTCGTCGGTGGGGCGGTGGCGGCGGACGTGGGCCAGAAGGTCGTCGATGAGCGCGAAGGTGTCGGCGGGGTCGGCGCTCGCGGTGGTGGTGGGGAGCGGGATGTTGGCGGGGGCGTCGGAAGGGTCGGCCCAAGGGGCGGACGAGGGTGCGTACAGGGGCTCGGTGGGGCTGTCGGGACCGGCCGGCTGCGGCTGCCCGGCGGAGGCGCGGGGGGAGTTGGGGGCGCGCAGACGGTGGGGGTGGTCCCAGGAGCCGTCGGGACCGGCTGGGGCGGAGGCATTCGCGGGGATAGCGGAGTCTCCGTCAGCGGTGGTGTCCCGGCTCCGGTCGGCGGGTCCGGCCTGCCGGGTCGGTTCTCCCTGCCGGCCGGACCCGCCCTGCTGACCGGGCTCTCCGCGTCGGCCGGCCGCTCCCCGTCGGGCGACCCCGCCCTGTCCGGTGACCCTTCCTGCACCGGCGGCGACATGCCGACCGGCGGTCCCTCCCTGGTGGGCCGCAACTCCCTGCGGGGCGTCCTGGCCCCGTCCGGTGGCCGCGCCCTCGCGCTCGCCCCCGACCCGCTCGCCCGGTGCTCGTCCCCGCGTCGGCATCACCCGTTCCAGGCTCGCGTGGACCACGCCCAGCAGCGCGCCCAGCCGGCCGCACTGGACGGTGCTGAGCTGACCGCCGTGGCGGTGGCGGCCGTCGATCCAGGGGTGCAGGGCGTAGGCGTGGCCGCCGACGACGGCGACCGTACGTCCGTCTCGGCCGGGCAGTGGCGGGGCCACCGGGACGCCGAGGTCCGCGAGGCGCTGGGTCGCCCGGTGCTGACGGGCGATCGCGGCGGGGTCGGCGGTCTCGGGGTCGAAGTGGTGCTTCAGGAAGTAGTCGCCGCGGGTGGTGGCGAGCCGGTAGCCGCGGTTCAGCAGCCCCTGGTCGACGGGGTCGCAGGCCAGCGCGGACCCGGCGGAGTACTGGCGGAGGAGGGCGCCCAGCGGGGGCGCATGGGGCACAAGGGGTGGTACAGATGAGCGCGGCACGCGCCAGATGCTAGGGCACGAGCCGGGCGTGTGAGCCTGGCGCTTGTCGCAGACAGTCACAGTCGGCCGCGGGCAGTCACGGGCAGTCGGTTTCGATCACAGAGTGCACGGTTGTGAACTGAGGTTCGACTCGTAGGTAGACGGGATCGAAGGGAACACCGTCCACGGAGCGCGGGGCGGGCCCGAACCGGTCGAGCTCGGCGGCGGTCGGCTCCACGGCGGCGCACTCCCCGACGACCTGCACGGACCACGACCGACTCCGCGCGGACGGAACATCCGCGCCGTACGCGACGACACCGCCCACGCACGCCCGGTGGTACCCGTGCCCCCTGTGCAGGCGCAGCAGGACCCGCCCGTCCACGACGATGTGCCGGGCGGACGCCAGGAAGGGCAGCGCGCGCATGCTGGTCGCGACCCGGCCGTGGTCGACGCGGCCGAGGAGGTCGGCGGCGTGCTGTTCATAGGTCGGCATGTATGAAGGGTGTTCCACGTGAGGCCGGGCACACCAGGGGCGCTCGCCCCGGGAAGAAGGGTCCAAAGTCCCGATTCGGGTGTCCTGGTGGCAGGCTGAGTGTGCCGGCTCCCCTAGAAACCCTGCCGCTGCCCTTGCCGCTCCGCCTGCGTCCGCGCCACGTACGCCGCCGCCTGCGCACGCCTCTGCATGCCCATTTTGGACAGCAGCCCGGACACATAGTTCTTGATCGTCTTCTCGGCGAGATGCAGCCGCTCGCCGATCTCGCGGTTGGTGAGCCCCTCCCCGATCAGGCTGAGGATCCTGTGCTCCTGCTCGGTGAGGTTCGCGAGCCGCTCGTCGCCCTTCGCCGGGCTGCCGCCGTCCCGCAGCCGCTGCAGGACGCGGGCGGTCGCGACCGGGTCGAGCAGGGACCCGCCGGCCGCCACGTCCCGTACGGCCGCCAGTAGTTCATGTCCGCGGATGGCCTTCAGGACGTACCCGGAGGCGCCCGCCATGATCGCGTCGAAGAGGGCCTCGTCGTCGGCGAACGAGGTCAGCATCAGGCACTTGATGTCCGGGTCCTGGGAGCGGATCTCGCGGCACACCTCGACGCCGCTGCCGTCCGGCAGTCGTACGTCCAGGACGGCCACGTCCGGGTGGGCGGCCGGAATCCGTGCCAGGGCGTCCGCCGCCGTGCCGGCCTCGCCGACCACCTCGATGTCGTCCTCGACCGAGAGCAGTTCGTGTACTCCTCGGCGGACGACTTCATGGTCGTCGAGGAGAAATACGGTGATTTTTCCGTCTTCTGGCACGGAGACAGTCTCACACACCGACTCTTCCCGTGGCCTGGGTGCGCGGGATAACGTGCCGTTGTTCCGGCCCCCTGCAAGGCTGTGACCAGGGCCCCTTCCCGGCTTGCTCAATTTACTTGGATTTCCAAGCAAAATCGCAGGTCAGGGGGGTTTCATAGAAATATGGCGCACTGGGTAACGTGAGGCTTGCGGGACGCTCGCCGGGGCGCCTGTCACGCCTGTTCCCGGCCGAGCGGCACCCACCCCGTGCACGGGTTCGGGAACAGGTGACCGCACTGGTTACCCGGCAACCCCGGGGCCGGACCGACGGAGGAGTACACGTGACCGTGGAGAGCACTGCCGCGCGCAAACCGCGACGCAGCGCCGGAAGCAAGACCGGTACCACCCGCACCACCGCGCAGAGCGCCGACGCGCCGGCCGCCGACGCACAAGCAACGCCCGCGAAGCGCGTCACTGCCACCGCGACCAAGACCACGGCCGCGAAGCGCGCCGCCACCAAACGCGCTGCCACCAAGAAGCCGGCCGCCGGACCGGCGCGAACGGCCGGAACGGGCGCCGATCCGGACCTCATCCAGCTGCTGACCCCCGAGGGCAGGCGCGTCAAGAACGCCGCCTACGACTCGTACGTCGCCGACCTCACCCCCGACGATCTGCGCGGCCTGTACCGGGACATGGTGCTGACCCGCCGCTTCGACGCCGAGGCCACCGCGCTCCAGCGTCAGGGTGAGCTGGGTCTGTGGGCCTCGCTGCTCGGCCAGGAGGCCGCCCAGATCGGCTCCGGCCGAGCCACCCGCCCCGACGACTACGTCTTCCCGACCTACCGCGAGCACGGCGTCGCCTGGTGCCGGGACGTCGACCCGACCAACCTGCTCGGCATGTTCCGCGGGGTGAACCACGGCGGCTGGGACCCCAACACCAACAACTTCCACCTCTACACGATCGTCATCGGCTCGCAGACCCTGCACGCCACCGGCTACGCGATGGGCGTGGCCAAGGACGGCGCCGACTCCGCGGTCATCGCGTACTTCGGGGACGGCGCCTCCAGCCAGGGCGACGTCGCCGAGTCCTTCACCTTCGCCTCGGTCTACAACGCGCCCGTGGTGTTCTTCTGCCAGAACAACCAGTGGGCGATCTCGGAACCGACCGAGCGCCAGACCCGCGTTCCGCTCTACCAGCGTGCACAGGGCTACGGCTTCCCGGGTGTGCGGGTGGACGGCAACGACGTGCTGGCCGTCCTCGCGGTGACGAAGTGGGCCCTGGAGCGGGCCCGCAGCGGCGAGGGCCCGACGCTGGTCGAGGCGTACACGTACCGCATGGGCGCCCACACCACCTCCGACGATCCGACCCGCTACCGCCATGACGACGAGCGGGCGGCCTGGGAGGCGAAGGACCCGATCGCGCGCCTGCGTGCGTACCTGGAGGCCTCAAACCACGCGGAAGAGGGATTTTTCGCGGAACTGGAGGCCGAGAGCGAGTCGTTGGGCAGGCGAGTACGCGAAGTGGTCCGTGCCATGCCGGAGCCGGACCCCTTCGCGATCTTCGAGCACACCTATGCCGACGGGCATGCGCTCGTGGACGAGGAGCGGGCCCAGTTCGCCGCCTACCAGGCGTCGTTCGCAACTGCATCGGACAGCGGCTTCGCCGCGGGGGCGGGGGCATGACCATGGCGGCAGAGACAGTGGCTTCGACGGACGCGGCCCCGGAAACCGTGACGTCCAAGAGCATGGCCCTGGCCAAGGCGATCAACGAATCGCTGCGCAAGGCCCTGGAGTCGGACCCCAAGGTCCTGATCATGGGTGAGGACGTCGGCAAGCTCGGCGGCGTCTTCCGGGTAACCGACGGTCTGCAGAAGGACTTCGGCGAGGACCGGGTCATCGACACCCCGCTCGCCGAGTCGGGCATCGTCGGCACGGCCATCGGCCTCGCCCTGCGCGGCTACCGCCCAGTGGTGGAGATCCAGTTCGACGGCTTCGTCTTCCCGGCGTACGACCAGATCGTCACCCAGCTCGCGAAGATGCACGCGCGCGCGTTGGGCAAGATCAAGCTCCCGGTCGTCATCCGCATTCCGTACGGCGGGGGCATCGGCGCGGTCGAGCACCACTCGGAGTCCCCGGAGGCGCTCTTCGCGCACGTGGCGGGCCTCAAGGTGGTGTCCCCGGCCAACTCCTCCGACGCCTACTGGATGATGCAGCAGGCCATCCAGAGCGACGACCCGGTGATCTTCTTCGAGCCGAAGCGGCGCTACTGGGACAAGGCCGAGGTCGATTTCGAAGCCATCCCGGGACCGCTCCACAGGGCCCAGGTGGTCCGTGAGGGCACGGATCTCACCCTCGCCGCCTACGGCCCGATGGTGAAGCTGTGCCTGGAGGTCGCGAACGCGGCGGCAGAGGAGGGCCGGTCCCTGGAGGTCCTCGACCTCCGGTCGGTCTCCCCGCTCGACTTCGACGCCGTGCAGGTGTCCGTCGAGAAGACCCGCCGCCTGGTCGTGGTGCACGAGGCGCCGGTGTTCTTCGGCTCGGGCGCGGAGATCGCCGCCCGGATCACCGAGCGCTGCTTCTACCACCTGGAGGCCCCGGTGCTGAGGGTCGGCGGCTATCACGCCCCGTACCCGCCGGCGCGCCTGGAGGAGGAGTACCTGCCGAACCTGGACCGGGTGCTCGACGCCGTCGACCGCTCGCTTGCGTACTGAGGAGAGGGACGTGACGACGATGACTGACGCGTCCGTACGCGAGTTCAAGATGCCCGACGTGGGCGAGGGACTCACCGAGGCCGAGATCCTCAAGTGGTACGTCCAGCCGGGCGACACGGTCACCGACGGCCAGGTGGTGTGCGAGGTCGAGACCGCCAAGGCGGCCGTCGAGCTGCCCATCCCGTACGACGGGGTCGTGCGCTCACTCCACTTCCCCGAGGGCACGACGGTCGACGTGGGTACGTCGATCATCGCGGTGGACGTGACGGGCGGGGCTGGGGGTGCGGCTCCGGCGGAGGCCGAGGCCCCCGTTCCGGCCGAGGTTCCCGAGGAGGCGAAGCCGCAGGCCCGCCAGCCGGTCCTCGTCGGCTACGGCGTGGCCGTGTCCTCGACCAAGCGCCGCCCCCGCAAGGGCGCCGAGGTCCCGGCCCAGGAGGTCGCCGCGGCGGTCCAGCACGAGCTGAACGGCCACGGCGGGCGGGCGGAGACGAACGGGCACGGCGGCAACGGCGCCCTCACCGGCCTGGCCGACCAGGCTTCCCCGTCCCCGTCCCCGTCCCCGGCAGCCGCCCGTCCGCTCGCGAAGCCGCCGGTGCGCAAGCTCGCCAAGGATCTCGGCGTCGACCTGACGACGGTGATCCCGTCGGGCCCCGACGGCGTCATCACGCGCGAGGACGTGCACGCGGCGGTGGCCCCGGCGGCCCCCGAGCCGGTGCGCACGACGCCGGTCGCCCCGGTGGTCCCGGCGCCGGTGACCACGCACGACGGCACGCGGGAGACGCGCGTCCCGGTCAGGGGCGTACGGAAGGCGACCGCGACGGCGATGGTCGGGTCGGCGTTCACGGCGCCGCATGTCACGGAGTTCGTGACGGTGGACGTGACGCGGACGCTGAAGCTGGTCGAGGAGCTCAAGCGGGACAAGACGATGGAGGGGCTGCGGGTGAACCCGCTGCTCCTGATCGCCAGGGCCCTGCTGGTCGCGATCAGGCGCCACCCGGACGTCAACGCGTCCTGGGACGAGGCGAACCAGGAGATCGTGCTCAAGCACTACGTCAACCTGGGCATCGCCGCGGCCACCCCGCGCGGCCTGATCGTCCCGAACATCAAGGACGCCCACGAGAAGACGCTCCCGCAACTGGCGGCGGCGCTCGGCGAGTTGGTGTCCACGGCGCGGGACGGCAGGACGTCGCCCGCGGCCATGCAGGGCGGCACGGTGACGATCACGAACGTCGGCGTCTTCGGCGTCGACACGGGCACGCCGATCCTTCCGCCCGGCGAGTCCGCGATCCTCGCGATCGGCTCGATCAGACTCCAGCCATGGGTCCACAAGGGCAAGGTCAAGCCGCGTCAGGTGACGACCCTGGCCCTCTCCTTCGACCACCGGCTGGTGGACGGGGAGTTGGGCTCCAAGGTGCTGGCTGACGTGGCGGCGATCCTGGAGCAGCCCAAGAGGCTCATCACCTGGGCCTGAGCCTGCCGGGGTTTCTGGCTGAGAAACCGCACGGGGCCGCTCCTGAGAGGGGCGGCCCCGAGTGAGGTGCTCAGGCGGCTGTGCTGCCGACCATGAGGATCTTGATCGTGACGGTGCTGCCGTCGATCTCGTACGTGGCCCGGTAGGCGCCGACCCGTAGGCGCCGAAGGCTGGTGCCGCCGAGTTTGCCGCTTGCCGGGGGTTCGGGATCCCGGGCGAGCGCGTTGATCGCCTTGACCAGCGCTTTCACCGAGTCCCCGGCGCGGGCTTCGGCACTCGTCCGGTACGTGTCCGCCGGGGCTGCCGAAGAGGCCGCCCGGGCAGGGCGGAACGCTTCCAGCGCGTCCGCGATCCGGTCCATGGCACTCGCCATACGGGACTGCACCTGTACCGAGGTTCGTTGGAGGTCGAGCATCTCCAAACGGGTCTGCTGGGCCTCCAGGCGTGTTCGCTGGGCTTCGTGTCGAGTCTCCTGCGAAATGCGTTGCGCCTCGGCGAACTCCTCGTCCAGTCGCGCGTTGCTCTCCTCCAGCCGCACGATCGCGTCGGCGACCTGTGCGGGCATCGCGTACGCCACGGGAGCGCTCGGGTCGCGGGGCTGCACCTCCGCCTTGGGGAGGGTGTAGGAACCGTCCCGCTGGACCGTAATGATGACTTCCGCGACCCATCGTTTGAAGGGCCGTGTCTCCGGGTTCGTCGTAGCCGCGATGAGCATGATGAGCCCGTTCAGGTTCACCATGTTCATCGACTTCTTGAAGCCGTGACCAGCCGGAACCTCCGAACCGTAACGTGTGGTTACGCTTTCGAGTTGGGTTCGGAACTCGTCCGGCACGTGGTCTTTCAGGGTCTTCCTCGGGTTGGTGTACCCAAGCTCACCGAACGTCCGCCGCCGGAAACCAATGGCTTCCGTCCGGCATCGTCAGCCTCCGTACCCGGGCTTCTGTAGCCCCGTACACGAAGTCGTTGATGCCGATCGCGTCGGTCTGCGGTACCGCGGTCGACGTCGTGTCGTGTTCGCTCATTCGAACCACCTCCGCAGCGGAACGTAGATCGGTACACAATGCATATGCCAACAGGATCCGGGATGTTCATCACTCCGAGCGCAGTTGGCACCTATCCCTGCGCAGGCGCCCAGAACATGGTGGGCACACGACGGAGGGGGACCTGCCGCGTTGAGCGCGGCAGGTCCCCCTCACGTTCATTGTGCTGTGCTGTCAGCCCAGGCGCGCGAAGCCGTAGTCCATCAGCTTCTTCGCGTCCGACGTGCGCGCGGCGACCGAAGTGGAGGCGAGGACCGTACCGATGACCGTCTTGCCGTTGCGGGTCGCGGCGAAGACCAGGCAGTACTTGGCCTGCGGGCCGGAGCCGGTCTTGATGCCGAGGGTGCCGCTGTAGCCGGACAGCAGCGGCTTGTTGGTGTTCTCCCAGCTCATCCAGCGGGTGCCACCGGTCTTGGTGGTGACCTTCTCCTTGAAGTTCTGCGTCTTCACTATCGCGCGGAAGGCGCCGCTCTTCATGGCGCTGCTGGCGAGCTTCGTCAGGTCGCGCGGAGTCGAGTAGTTCGAGCCGTTGCCGATGCCGTCGAAGCTGTCGAACTTGGTGCTCGGCATGTCGAGGCTCCGGGCCATGCTGTTCATCTTGCCGATGAACGACTTCACCCGGGCGGCACGCGTCGAGCCGGTGCCGAACTTGTCCGCGAGCGCGTACGCCGCGTCGCAGCCCGACGGCAGCATCAGCCCGTACAGCAGCTGGCGGACGGTGACCTTGTCGCCGACGATCAGACGGGCCGAGGAGGCGGTGTTGGCGACGATGTAGTCGCTGTACGCCTTCTGGATCGTGACCTTGGCGTTGAGGTTCAGGTTCGCCTGTGCCAGCACGACCTTCGCCGTCATTATCTTCGTGGTGGAGCCGGTGGACAGCTTGTTGTTCGGGAGCTTCCCGTACAGGATCTGGCCGTTGGCGTTGTTCATCACGTAGCCGCCCTTGGCGGCGATCGTCGGAACGGCTACGGCGGCCTGCGCGGGCGCCGCGGTGAGTGCTCCGGTCGCGAGCACGGCGCCGGTGGTGACCACGACGGCTGCGGCTCTGCGGAAACGGATGCCCTGGATGCCGGTTATCAACTTCAATACCCCGATTACGTCTGAATCGTCCGAATGCCCCTGGAGAGCGGCCGAGTTGGCCGAGTCGTCGGCGTAACGCCGCTCTCGTGTGACTCGTAACTAGCACAGTTGGTTGTGCGCGTGCTGAGGCGGGATCCACAATTTTCCCTTTTCGAGAGACGCCGTACGGCTTTCCGTGGTTCCCGCGACCCTTCGGAAGGCTGAACTGCCGTCCGTGCGGCGACGTCACGCCCCGGCCCGCGATCGGTCCACGGGATCGGTCCATATGGCGGACCGGCCGCTCTCATGCGTACGTGTTGTATCTATTCTGTCGGCATGAGCAGCCTGGCCGTGCAGCACCTGAAGCGACCTCCCGCCGCCGACCGCGTCTACACCCACGTCAAAGAGGGTGTCCTGGACCGCCGTTACGAAGGCGGGACGCTGCTCACCGAGGGCGAACTGGCCGAGGCCGTCGGGGTGTCGCGCACACCGGTGCGCGAGGCGCTGCTGCGTCTGGAGGCCGAGGGGCTGATCAGGCTCTACCCGAAGAAGGGCGCGCTCGTCCTGCCCGTCTCCGCGCAGGAGATCGCGGACGTCGTCGAGACCCGGCAGCTGGTCGAGGAGCACGCCATCCGCAAGGCGGTGCCCGCTTCGCCGCAGCTGATCGCCCGGCTCACCGAACTGCTCGAACGGCAGCGCGAGCAGGCCGCCGCCGGCGACCTCGCGGGAGCGGCCGTGACCGACCGCTGCTTCCACGCCGAGATCGTCCGCAGCGGGGGCAACGAGATCCTCTCCCGGCTGTACGACCAACTGCGCGACCGGCAGCTGAGGATGGGCGTCGCCGTCATGCACGCCCACCCCGACCGCATCACCAAGACGCTCGTCGAGCACCAGGAGATCCTCCACGCCCTGCGCTCGGGCGACGCGGAGGCGGCGGTCGCGCTCGTGCACCGGCACGTCAACTGGTTCTCCAACCTGGCCCGGGGAGAGGTCCGATGAGTCGCCAGGGTGCAGTGAAGGGTGGTTCCGGTTACGGTTCGCTGCCCGGCGATCCGCCCGGCGGGCGCCGCGCCGTCCTCGTCTGGTCCGTCGGCGTCTCCGTGTACTTCGTCGCCGTCATCTTCCGTACGTCACTGGGGGTGGCCGGGCTCGACGCCGCCGACCGCTTCCACGTGGGCGCGTCCGCCCTGTCCACCTTCTCGATCCTCCAGCTCCTCGTCTACGCGGGCATGCAGATACCGGTCGGGCTGCTCGTCGACCGGCTCGGCACGAAGAAGGTGCTGACCATCGGGGTGGTGCTTTTCACGGCCGGGCAGCTGGGGTTCGCGTTCTCCCCCTCGTACGGCACGGCCCTCGCCTCCCGGGCGCTGCTCGGGTGCGGTGACGCGATGACGTTCATCAGCGTGCTGCGGCTCGGGTCCCGGTGGTTCCCGGCGCGACGCGGGCCGATGATCGCGCAGTTGGCGGGGCTGGCCGGGATGGCGGGCAACCTGGTCTCGACGCTCGTCCTCGCCCGGCTGCTGCACGGTGTCGGGTGGACGGCGGCCTTCGCGGGCAGCGCGCTCGCGGGCGTGGTCGTGCTGGTGCTGATGCTCGTGTTCCTCAGGGATCATCCGGAGGGGCACGAGCCGGAGCCGTTCCCGCATCAGGGTGCCGCGTACGTGCGCCGGCAGATCGCCGCCTCATGGCGTGAGCCCGGGACGCGGCTCGGTCTGTGGGTGCACTTCACCACCCAGTTCCCGGCGATGGTGTTCCTGCTGCTGTGGGGCCTGCCGTTCCTCGTCGAGGCACAGGGGCTCACGCGGGCGACGGCGGGGGAGCTGCTGACGCTGGTCGTGCTGTCGAACATGGTGATCGGCCTGGTGTACGGCCAGATCGTCGCCCGGCACCACACGGCGCGGCTGCCCCTGGCGCTGGGCACGGTGGGCGCGACGGCGGTGATGTGGGCGGTGACGCTCGCCTACCCGGCGGTGACCGCCACCGGTCACGCGCCGATGTGGCTGCTCGTGGTGCTGTGCACGGTACTTGGTGCCTGCGGGCCCGCCTCGATGCTCGGGTTCGACTTCGCCCGGCCCGCCAATCCGCCGGAGCGTCAGGGGACGGCTTCCGGGATCACCAACATGGGCGGTTTCGTCGCCTCGATGACGACGCTGTTCGCGATCGGCGTGCTGCTGGACGCGACCGGTGACAACTACACCGTCGCGTTCTCGTTCGTGTTCCTGCTGCAGGGGGTTGGCGTCAGCCAGATTCTGCGGTTGCGGAAGCGGGCGGCGCGGCGGGAGCGGGAGCGGTTGGTTGCGAGCCGGGTTTCTACAGTGCACGTTCCCGTGTAGGTGGTCGTTGCCTTGTGTGGGCGTCTCTGGGGACTGCCGCCCCCAGGCCCCCGCTTCGGCCCTGAACGGGCCTGGTCCTCAATCGCCGGACGGGCTGGGATTGCCTGGACCGGCGCTGCGAACTGACCGCCATCGGCGGACGAGTTCCAGACCGCCGGCTCCAGGCCCGACAAGGGGCCCCGGCGAACAGGGGGCCGCGCCCGACAAGTTCACGGCGTCACGGCGTCACGGCGAAGTGCCGAAGAATCGCCCCCGTGAGGCCCGGGTCGCCCTCTGCCTTGATGCGGTCCGCCACCGCCTCCGGGGTCACCCGGCCGCAGGCCAGGCGGAAGTAGGTCTCCCAGTCGAGGGCGAAGGCGGCGGCCGGGCCGAGGGCGGGGGACGATTCGAGGGTGCCGCGGCCGTTGATGTCGACGCGGATCGTGCGCAGGAACTCGATGGGACCGTGCACGTCGAAGACGATCGCCGAACTGCGCGGCGCCCCGGCGTCCTTGGCGACGATCTTCGGCAGCGCCTCGAGGAGTACGTCCCGCGCGATGTGCGCGCCGGGGGAGTCGAGGTTGCCGGGCCGGCCGAGGGCGGTACGAAGATCCTGTTCGTGCACCCACACGTCGAACGCCCGGTTGCGCATGAGGTCCTCGAGGGCGGTCTCCCGGCCGTAGAGGCCGCGGATCTTCGCCCCCGGTTCCCGCGACTCGTTGCGCAGTTGCCGGTTGCGGCGGATGACCGTGTACTCCAGCTCGGACGTCATCTCGGGTGCGGTGTGGTGACGCCGTACGTCGACCTGCATCTCCATGTAGCGCTGCTGCTCGTTCGTGACGTGGTAGAGGTCGCGCGGGAGTGTGTGGATGGGGCGCGGGTCGCCGAGCATCTCGCACTCCAGGCCGATGACATGGGAGATCACGTCACGGACCGACCAGCCGGGGCATGGGGTCCGGCGGTTCCACTCGCCCTCCACGAGCGGTGACACCAGCTCGGATATCGCATCGATGGAGTGGGTCCAGGCGTCGGCGTAGGGCTGAAGAGTGGGATGCAGACTCACGGAACGGGACCCCTCGGGCGGTCGGTGCGCGGGCAGTGGTGACGGCGGGTGTCGACGGCGTTGTCGGTGGGTGCGAAGTCGTGGGCGGGATGGCTGTCAGCGGGCGTCTTGGAACGTTAAGTTACGCTGCTCTGAGGCACCCCGGCAGTGCTTTCGTGTGACGATCGTAGGCCCGTGTGAACGGCTCGAATGTCAGGACGGTGGTAGTGTGCGCGCCTCGCTCATCCAGATCGGTGTAGAAGAGGGCGAATCGGTCGAATCGCGTCGACGGCGCGTGGCCGCGCTGGTACGGGACGAGGCCGGTGCCGATCTCGTCGTACTGCCCGAGCTGTGGACGACCGGGGCTTTCGCGTACGAGCTGTTCGCCACGGAGGCCGAGCCGCTGGACGGGCCGACGCACGAGGCGATGGCGAAGGCGGCCAGTGACGCGGGTGTGTGGCTGCACGCGGGTTCGATTCCGGAACGGGACCCTGAGGGGCCTCTGTACAACACCTCCCTCGTCTTCTCCCCCGACGGCGACCTGGCCGCCGCCTATCGCAAGATCCACCGCTTCGGCTTCGACAAGGGCGAGGCCGTGCTGATGGGTGCGGGCGAGGAGCTGGTGACCGTCCGTCTCCCCGGGACGACTGTCGGCCTCGCCACCTGCTACGACCTCCGCTTCCCCGAGCTCTTCCGTGGTCTTGTCGACGCGGGCGCCGAGACGCTTGTCCTTTCGGCGGGCTGGCCGGAGCGTCGGCGGTCCCACTGGACTTTGCTGGCGCAGGCGCGGGCGGTCGAGAACCAGGCCTACGTCCTTGCGTGTGGAACGGCCGGTACGCATGCGGGAGTTCCCCAGGCCGGTCACTCGATCGTGGTCGATCCGTGGGGTGAGGTGCTGGCGGAGGCGGGTGGGGGCGAGGAGATCCTGAGGGTCGAGTTCGATCCCGCGAAGGTGGCGGAGACGCGGGAACAGTTTCCGGCGCTGAAGGACCGGTTGCTGGGGCTGACGGTGCCGCGTCGCGGCTGAACGGGCGCGGAGACCGGTGGACGGTGTGTTTCGCCGCCGCCGCCCTACCCGTCCCATCCCCGGGGGCTGCCGCTCCCGGACCTCGCTTCGGCCCTGAGCGGGGCTTGTCCTCGAACTCCCCAGGGGGGTACCCCAGGCCGGCCTGAGATGGCCCGGTGGGTGGGTGGGAGAGCCGTCGCGGGCGGCGCCGGCCTCCGCCTCACTCCCCCGCCCGCTCCTTCTCCGCCAAGTGGATCACGCACACCGCCACCGCGATCAGCAGCGCCGGGTCCGCGTCGTCCCGTACGACATCCACCCCGTACGTCTCCCGGACGTGCAGCCAGCGGCGCGAGATCTGGGCGAGCAGCTCACCGTCGTAGTCGACGCCGAACTCCCGGTCCAGGATCTTCCCGCTGACGTCCAGCTCCGTGCCGTCCGTCAACGTCACCCGGTAGTGATTGCGCAGCAGCGACAGGCGTTTGCGTCTGATCGTCGCCAGCGGGGCGCCGTCCCGTTCGATCATCATCGTGTCCCGCAGGGCGAACATCTTCTGGCGGATGTCGATCAGAACCCGCCCCTGCGTGTCCTTCAGCTCGAAGGTGTCCCGCAGCCGCATCGCCTTGCCGTCGACCAGATACACCTTGTCGCCGTGCTGGTCCTCGATCCAGTAGTCGTCACCGAAGCCCAGCAGCCGGTCGCGTACGAGGAATCTCATGCCTCACGGTTTCCCCGCCACCCGTGCGGAAACGCCCCCTGTAGGCCGACAGGCGGAACTCTGCCATCATCACCAAGGTGTCCGCCGCGTCGGAGATCCGTCAGTGAACCCCCAGTGCCCCGTGCTGCCGGAACGGCTGACGACCGAGCCCTTCCGGCGTCTTCGGACCCTGGGGCTGCCGAGCGAGGACTTCGTCGTCGCGGGCAGTGCGCCGCTCTTCGTCCGAGGGCTGCGGGACCGGGTCTCCGACCTCGACATCGTGGCACGCGCCGCCGGCTGGAGACGTGCCGAGGCCCTTGGTGACGTACGAAGAGCGCCGTACGAAGGGGTGTTGTCCGTCAGGCTCAGTCTCGCCGGGATTCGCATCGAGATCCTCGACGGCTGGTTCCCCGCCCTCTTCGGAACGTGGACCACCTCATCATCCGGGCCGAAGCCGACGACAGTGGCCTCAGATTCCTGTCCCTGTTCGACACGGTCAGATGGAAGCGCCACCTCGACCGGCAGAAAAACCGCGACGACCTTCTACGGATCGAGGAACTGTGCCCTCGGCCCCGTGGCCGTTGCCGGAGCGGCGCCGGTACGCCCGGGGACCGAGGCCGGTCCCACGGCGTACGCGTCGCGAAGGCAGAGGGCGAGCACGTCTGGCACGTGCAGGGCGGCACCGACGAGTTCTTCCTCGTGCCCGCGGGAGCCGGCCGGCGAGTACACGGTCGTCCTCCCGAAGGGCTCGGCCTTCTCGGTCCCCCGTGGCACCGGGCACAAGCCGTACGCCCCGGTCCGCACCGAGATCCTTGTCCTCGAACCCAGTGGCACCCTGAGTGTGGGCGACCGTAACGACGACGTACCCGGCCATGTGGACGTGACGACAGGGCACGCCCTGGCGTAGGCCGGCAGCCCCGGACCGCTCAGCGGTGGTACCGGTCGTCGTCGATCACGGTCGTCGACGGCGGTATCAGCACTCGCCTGCGCCGGGCGACACTGCGGAACGCCAGGGCGCCGATCACTCCGACGATCATCAGGATGACACCGACCAGGTCGAGGTTGACCCCCTCCATCTCCCAGTCGGTCGCGAAGGTGAGGATGGCTCCCACGGCGATGAGGATGATGCAGCCGCCGAGGCTCATGAGTGTTGCCTCCCTGTCCGGTCCGGTCGTTCCGGAGAATTCCGGTTGTTCCGGAGTTTCCGGGTGCCCGGACCCGGGACAGGTATGCGTCGCCGCGCAACTACCCTTCCAGGAACGCGACCAGCGCGTTGGCGAGGAGGTGGGGGTCGTCGGCGCCGCACAACTCCCGTGCGCTGTGCATCGACAGGATCGCCACCCCGATGTCGACCGTCTTGATGCCGTGCCGCGCGGCGGTGATCGGGCCGATCGTCGTGCCGCAGGGCATGGAGTTGTTGGAGACGAAGTTCTGGAACGGGACGCCGGCCTTGTCGCAGGCCGCGGCCCAGACCGCGCGGCCCGAACCGTCCGTGGCGTAGCGGTTGTTGACGTTGACCTTGAGGATGGGGCCGCCGTTGACGCGCGGGTGGTGCGTCGGGTCGTGCCGCTCCGCGTAGTTGGGGTGGACGGCGTGGCCCGTGTCGGAGGAGAGACAGACGGTGCCCGCGAACGCCCTCGCCCTGTCCTCGTACGACCCTCCGCGAGCGAACACCGAACGCTCCAGCACGCTGCCGAGCAGCGGGCCGTCCGCGCCCGTGTCGCTCTGCGAGCCGTTTTCCTCGTGGTCGAAGGCCGCGAGGACGGGGATGTACGGCAGCGGCCCGTCGCCGGCGGTGGAGCTCGTCGCCACGGACGTGAGAGCAGCCGTGGCGGCGTGCACGGACAGGAGGTTGTCCATGCGCGGGCCCGCCACCAGCTCCCGGTCGCGGCCCAGGTACGCGGGCGGTTCGACGGAGTGGACCATCAGGTCCCAGCCGGTGACCTCACCCGGCGCGAGCCCGGACTCCTGTTCGAGGAAGGCGATCAGGTCGCCCTCGCGGACGTCGTCCGACATGCCCCAGATCGGCTGCAGGTGGCGCTGCTTGTCGAGCTTCAGCCCGTCGGTGTTCACGGCACGGTCGAGGTGGATGGCGAGCTGGGGGACTCGCAGCAGGGGCCGGTCGATGTCCACCAGACGTGTGGTGCCGTCCCGGAGGGTGAGGCGGCCGGCCAGACCCAGGTCGCGGTCGAGCCAGGAGTTGAGCAGCGGTCCGCCGTAGATCTCCACGGCGACCTGGCGCCAGCCGTGTCCCCCGAGGTCGGGCACCGGCTTGACGCGCAGGTTGGGGGAGTCGGTGTGGGCGCCGATGATCCGGAAGGGGGTGTGCGGCGCGGCGCCCTCGGGGACGTACCAGGCCACGATCGCGCCACCGCGCAGCACGTACTTGCCGCCGCTCCCCGCGGCGGAAGCCGCTGACGTGTCCGCATCCCAGGCGTCCGTCTCGGCGACCTGGCGGAAGCCTGCCTTCTCCAGCCGCTGGGCGGTGTTCGCCACGGCGTGGTACGGCGACGGACTCGCCGCCAGGAAGGTCATCAGGTCGTCGGTGTGGCCGCGGTCGAAGCGGTGGGGTGCGCTCATGGGGTTCACCTTAACGACGTAACAGTGCCCGCTTCCTGGATGGTGAGCGGGCTCTCGTAACGGGGGTGTGAAGGCCGGACAACTGGCCGGTGAGTCAGTTTCCGGACACTGGACGGACCGTGGGGGTGTGTCCCGGTCCAGCAGGACGGCGGCCCGCCCCGGAAGTGGATCCGGGTGCGGGCCGCCGTGCCTTGCCTGCCGTATGTGCCTGGAGGGTGTGCTTAGAAGGCCGCCTCGTCCAGCTCCATCACGTCGAGGTCCACACCTGCCGCGAGCTTGCGGGCGCCGGTGACGCCGGGGAGGACGTCGGCCGCGAAGAACTTCGCCGCCGCGATCTTGCCCTTGTAGAACGGGACGTCCTTCGCGGACGCCGTCTCCAGCTTCTCGGCGGCCACGGCGGCGCCCTTGAGGAGCAGGTAGCCGACGACGACGTCGCCCGAAGCCATCAGCAGGCGGGTGGTGTTGAGGCCCACCTTGTAGATGTTCCTGACGTCCTGCTCCGTCGCCGCGAGGTCCGTCAGCATCAGGCCGACGATCGCCTCCAGCTCGACGGCCGCCTTGGCGAGCTGCTCGCGCGCCACCGCCAGCTCCTCGCCGCCCGTGCCCGGCGCGAGGAACTTCTTGATGTCCTCGGCGAGGGAGTTGAGGGCCGCGCCCTGGTTGCGGACGATCTTCCGGAAGAAGAAGTCCTGGCCCTGGATCGCGGTCGTGCCCTCGTACAGGGTGTCGATCTTGGCGTCGCGGATGTACTGCTCGATCGGGTACTCCTGGAGGAACCCGGAGCCGCCGAAGGTCTGGAGCGACTGCGCGAGCTGCTCGTAGCCCTTCTCGGAGCCGTAGCCCTTCACGATCGGGAGCAGGAGGTCGTTCAGGGCCTCCAGCGCCGCGGTGTCCTCGCCCGCCGCCTCCTTGACCTGGATCTCGTCCTGGACGGAGGCCGTGTAGAGCACCAGGGCGCGCATGCCTTCGGCGTACGCCTTCTGCGTGATCAGCGAGCGGCGGACGTCCGGGTGGTGCGTGATGGTGACCTTGGGCGCCGTCTTGTCCATGAAGTTGGCGAGATCCGGACCCTGGACGCGCTCCTTGGCGTACTCAAGGGCGTTGAGGTAGCCGGTCGACAGCGTCGAGATGGCCTTCGTGCCGACCATCATGCGGGCGAACTCGATGATCCGGAACATCTGCCGGATGCCGTCGTGCTTGTCGCCGATCAGCCAGCCCTTGGCCGGGTGGCGGTCGCCGAAGGTCATCTCGCAGGTGTTGGAGGCCTTGAGGCCCATCTTGTGCTCGACGTTCGTCGCGTACACGCCGTTGCGCTCGCCCAGCTCGCCGGTCTCGAAGTCGAAGAGGTACTTCGGTACGAGGAAGAGGGACAGGCCCTTGGTGCCGGGGCCGTGGCCCTCCGGCCGCGCGAGGACGTAGTGGAGGATGTTCTCCTCCATGTCGTGCTCACCGGAGGTGATGAACCGCTTCACGCCTTCGATGTGCCAGGAGCCGTCCTCCTGCTGGACCGCCCTGGTACGGCCGGCGCCCACGTCTGAGCCGGCGTCCGGCTCGGTGAGGACCATGGTGGAGCCCCAGGTCCTGTCGACCGCGATCTGCGCGATCTTCTTCTGTACGTCGTTGCCCTCGTCGTAGAGGATCCCGGCGAACGCCGGACCGGAGGCGTACATCCACACGGCCGGGTTCGAACCGAGCAGCAGCTCCGCGTACGCCCAGATCAGGGAGCGCGGGGAGGTGGTGCCGCCGATCTCCTCGGGCAGGCCGAGGCGCCAGTACTCCGAGTCCATGAAGGCCTTGTAGCCCTTCTTGAAGGACGCCGGGACGGGCGCGGTGTTCGTCTCGGGGTCGAAGACCGGAGGGGTGCGGTCGCCGTCCGCGAAGGACTCGGCCAGCTCGTTCTCCGCGAGGCGCGTCATCTCCTCGAGGATGCTCCTGGCGGTGTCGGCGTCCATCTCCGCGAACGGACCCGTGCCGTACAGCTTGTCGCGCCCGAGGACCTCGAAGAGGTTGAACTCGATGTCGCGGAGATTCGACTTGTAGTGCCCCATGGCGACGGCTCCGTAGAGAGATCGGCGAGGCACTGACTCCTCGCGCCTAATTCACATACCAACTAGTAGCTACCTTCCCACGATGATGCTACCCGTCGGTAATAAGACGCAACCCCAACCCGTCATATGTGACGCGTCACGCGCCGCACGCCATGCGGACAGTTCGTCGGACGGTCTAGACAGGGACGGTGAGAGTGGCCGTGTAGCCCTTGTCCACGCTGCCTTCCATGGCCGCCAGCTGCTGGTCGTAGCCGTCGCTGAAGATGTTGTCGGTCTCCAGGGAGAGCTGGCTCAGGTTCTGCACGCTCCGGCTGTACCCGTCCGTCGCGTACACCGTGTCGCAGACGTCCTTCGGGAACGCCAGCTGCGAGGTGTTCGTTATCGACGTGGCCGAGGTCGCGTCCTCCAGGCTGCCGTAGACCTCGAAGTGGACGTGAGGCCAGCGGCCCGTGTAGCAGGCCGGGAAGATGCTCGTGAAGGTGACCTGGCCCTTGTCGTCCGTCTCCTGGACGCCCCGGAGATAGTTCTCGTCGGTGACCCCGTCCGAATAGAGGGAGTAGTTGCCCTCGCGGTCGCAGTGCCACAGGTAGACGGCGGCGCCCACCTTGGGGGTGCCGCAGCCGGAGGCCGCGTCGACGACGGTGAGCGTCATGGTGAGCGGGATGCCCTCGGCCTTGCCGCCCGCCGAGTTCCCGAAGCTGGACGTGATGTCGCTGCGGACGACCCCGCTCTCCTTGAGCACGTTCACCCCGTTCGAACCGTCGCCCGGGTAGGGGCCGGCGGTCTCGTTCGGGATGGTCGCGCACTCGCCGGACGAGGACGACGAGGAAGTACCGGTGCCGCTGGAGGAGGTGTCCGAGGCGGCGGAGGACGTGGAGTCGTCGGCGGCGCAGCCCACCAGCGGCACCAGGCTCGCACCGGCCAGCAGCCGGATCATCCGGCGGCGGGCGAGGACGGGGAAGTCGTAGGAGAGGCCTCTGTCGTGCTCGTGGTCCTCGTGGTCCCCGTGGTGGTGGTGCCCGTGTCCGCTCATGACCGTCTCCCTCTGTCTGTGCCCGCCGGGGATCACTCCGGCTTTGCCGCTTCCCGGTGGTCTCTTTGCCGAAGCCAACGGTATGAGCGCCGACTGTGGGAAACCAGGGCCGCACCTGTGGACTCCCTATGGGACGGCTCGGCCGCGCCGGGCGCAACCAGGGACCGGCCCGCCCCGGCTCCGCCGCGCGCTCGGTACTCTTGCGCCCATGTATGGATACGGCCAGCACGGCGATGGAGGTGCGGCGCAGCAGCAGTACGCGCAGCCGCAGCAGCAGATGCCGGGCGGGTATGGCCAGCAGCCGCCGCTGTACCCCGAGCCGTCTCCGCCGTCCCTCGCGGACGCGGTGCGCGCTTTCACGACGGGCTCGATGTCGGCCGAGGACTTCCAGCAGGTCTTCGCCACGTCGAAGGTGTACTGCCCGCGCGGCGACAACCCCGGGTTCCTGGCGCTGCACAACACGCAGCAGCCGGTGATCCCGATGTTCACCTCCCTGAAGGAGCTGCGCCGCTACGCCGGCAAGGAGTCCAAGTACTTCGTGATCACCGGCGCCGAGGTCATCGACCTGCTGCCCACCGGCTACGGCTTCGTCGTGGACATGGAGGGCGACCACCGTATGGTGTTCGACGCGAAGGCCGTCGAGCAGATGGTGGAGTTCGCGATGCGCAGGATGTACGGCTGAGGGCCGTCGCCTTTTCTCTCCGCTTCTCTCTCCCCAGTCTCAGCGCTCCCCTCCCTTCTCTCCCCTCAGGCGCCGAAATCCTTCCCCCCGCGCTGGAAATCCCGTCCGCGTTTGTCACAGGCATGCCATAGGGTTCCTTCTGGCAGCCGCGCCCCACTGCTACCGCTTTCCGCGGTCGCGCCTGGGCGTCGCGCGGCGCTCTCAGCTCCCGGCGATCCCGGGTTCTCTTGTGGGGGTTCATCACTGTGCGCATGCGCAGCACTTCGACAGCGACGGCGCTCGCCGTCCTCTTCAGCTCGGTGGCACTGAGCGTCGTCACCACGGGTTCCGCCTCGGCCGCCGTCGCCACGGTGAACTCGCCCGGCGGCATCGTCGCGGACGCGACCCTGAAGCGGGTCTTCCTCGGTGACAGCGGCAACGGCCGCGTACTGGCGGCGAACTACTCCGGCACCGTCGTCGACACCGTCAGCGGCCTCGGTTCGGTCGCCGACCTCGCACTGTCCGACGACGGTCGCACCCTGTACGCGTCCCTGCCCGCACGGCACCAGATCGTGGCCCTCGACCCGGCCACCCTGAACATCAGGGCCCGCTACACGGTTCCCACCGACACAGGCCCGCGCCACCTCGCCTTCACCGGCGGCAAACTCTGGTTCAGCTACGGCGACCAGTGGGACGGCAACCTGGGCTCGGTCGACCCGAACTGGACCGGAACCCCGGCCCCGGACACGTCGCCGACCCCGACCCCGACGTCCGTTCCGCCTTCGGCCTCGCCGTCCGAGCCGCCCACGTCGCCCGCACCGGAGCCGTCCACGGAGCCGTCCGACGACCCGAGCACGGAGCCGAGCGCCGAGCCGTCCGTGGAGCCCACGACGGAGCCGCCCACCTCGGAACCGTCGCCCGATGCCTCCGCCGAGCCCACCGACGCGCCCTCTCCCTCCCCCGAGGTCTCCGCCGACACCTCCACCGCGGCCCTGGCGAGCGGGACCGACCCGGTGTCGATGGAACTGTTCCCGCAGGGGCACCCCGGCATCTGGGGCCAGGCGCTGCTCGACGCGAGCACGGCGGCGCCCGGTCTGCTGGCCGTCGGTGAGACCGGCCTGTCCACGTCCTCGATGGCCGTCGTGGACGTCACCGGACCGACGCCCCAGCTGACCGCCTGGCACAACGGCGACTACACGCTCAACGGAGGCATCGGCGACTTCGACCTCGTCCCCGGAGCCCCGCAGGTACTGGTCAACGGCACCGACCGGGACGCCTACGCGAACGGCACGTTCACCAAGGCGGGCGCCTATCCGGGCGGCCAGAGTGCCGACATCGCCCCGAACGGCCTGGTCGCCCAGGCCGGCGGTACCAAGGTGGCCGTCTACCGGCCGAACGCCACCAGGCCGCTGCGCACGTACACGGCCGGCACGTACGGCACCGCCGACCTGGCCTGGGCCCCGGACTCCTCCCGGATCTTCGCCCTGGTCGGAACCGGCACCGGCTACACCCTCAAGGCGCTCACCGACCCGACGAAGAACGTCCCGACACTGACGGTGAACGCTCCGTCGAAGGCCACCCGCGACAAGAAGCTGACGGTCTCCGGCAAGCTGTCGGCGACGGTCGCGCTGCCGGCCGGTGCCAAGCTGAGTGTCACCCGTACCGACCTGGAGACCCCGAACGGCAGGGCGCTGCCGTCGGTCACGGTGAAGGCGGACGGCACCTACTCCTTCACGAACACCCCGCCCGTCGGCGGCACGGTCACCTACAAGGTGACGTACGCGGGCGACGCCGCGCACACTCCGGTCACCGCCTCCGACAAGGTCGCGGTCTCCCGTGCGGCGACCACACTGACCCTGAACAACAACAAGAAGCTCTACAACTACGGCACCGACGTCAAGTTCACGGCGCACCTGGGCCGGACGTACAAGAACCGCACGGTCGAGATCTGGGTCGACCCGCACGGCAACGACAAGCCGAAGAAGCTGGTCAAGTCCGCCAGGGTCAACTCGGCCGGGAACCTCTCGGTGACCGTGGACATGACCCGCGACACGAACGTCACCGCGGTCTTCAAGGGCGACGCCCGCTTCGCGCCCAGGACGGTCAAGGTCACGGCGAACGCGCGGGTGCGGATCTCCACGGCCGTGTCCCGGCACTACAAGACGGCCAAGATCGGCTCGATCTCGTACCACTGGTTCCACAAGAACACCGACCCGGTGCTGACGACCTCGATGCCCTACTACCCGGGCCGTCATCAGCGCTTCGACCTGGAGGTCTACTACCAGGGCACGTGGTACCCGGCCTACGAGTACTTCGCGATCGGTACGAACGGCAAGTCGGTGGTGCAGCTCGGGGCGCCCGGTGAGTCGGGCATCCGGGCCCGGATACGGTCGTCCTACATCGACGGTGCCTCCGGCGACAACGTGAACTCGACGACCTACGGACCCTGGAAGTACCTGTACTTCAGCAACTGACCGACTCCTGGTCGACTGCGGAGGCCCGGAGGGAATGCCCTCCGGGCCTTCTCTGTTAGGGGTAGCAGGAAGTTCAACAATAAACTAAACTGGCCGCACAAGGAGGTCCCGACATGCCTGCAGTGACCGTCGAGAACCCGCTGACCCTGCCCCGTGTGGCCGCTTCGGCCGACGCCGTGCCGCGTCCCGTGATCGGTGTGACGACCGCGCCGAGCGGATTCGAGGGAGAGGGCTTCCCGGTGCGCCGGGCGTTCGCCGGGATCAACTACCGGCACCTCGACCCGTTCATCATGATGGATCAGATGGGTGAGGTGGACTATCAGCCTGGGGAGCCGAAAGGGACCCCCTGGCATCCGCATCGCGGCTTCGAGACCGTCACGTACATCATCGACGGGATCTTCGACCACCAGGACAGCCAGGGCGGTGGCGGCACCATCACCAACGGCGACACCCAGTGGATGACGGCCGGCTCGGGGCTGCTGCACATCGAGGCTCCGCCGGAGTCCCTGGTGATGTCCGGCGGTCTGTTCCACGGCATCCAGCTGTGGGTGAACCTCCCGGCCAAGGACAAGATGATGGCCCCGCGCTACCAGGACATCCGTGGCGGCCAGGTCCAGCTGCTCACGTCCCACGACGGCGGCGCGCTCCTGCGCGTCATCGCCGGCGAGCTGGACGGGCACCAGGGCCCCGGTATCACCCACACCCCGATCAGCCTGGTCCACGCCACGCTGGCCCCGGGCGCGGAGGTCACGCTCCCCTGGCGCGAGGACTTCAACGGCCTGGCGTACGTCCTCGCGGGCCGCGGCAGCGTCGGTGCGGACCGGCGCCCGGTGCACAAGGGGCAGACGGCGGTCTTCGGGGCGGGCTCGTCGGTGACGGTGCGCGCGGACGAGGAGCAGGACGCGAACACTCCGGACCTGGAGGTCGTACTCCTCGGGGGCGAGCCGATCCGTGAGCCGATGGCGCACTACGGTCCGTTCGTGATGAACACGAGGGCGGAGCTTGAGCAGGCGTTCGAGGACTTCCAGAAGGGCCGGCTGGGGACGGTCCCGGCGGTTCATGGAATGTCCGAGGGTGGTTTGTAGGCCCTCGAAAGTTCAGTACGTTACGACTGGGCCCGAAGCCGCAACTCCGTTTTGCGACTTCGGGCCTGTCTAGTCCGGGCGTTGCTACGGCAGCACGTAGAGGGGCGCCCCGTCCGCGGCGCAGCCCGTCTGTCGCACGCAGCCGCGCTTGAGCAGGGTGCGTAGACAGTCGTGGACGCGAGTGAGGGAGAGCCCCGTACGCGTGGCGATCTCCTCCATGCGGTAACTGGCCTCACCCCGAACGAGCGCGGGCGCCAGGTACAGATGGAGGCGCGACTCATGTTCATAGCAAGGATGTTCATCCTTTAGTGGGCTGACGCATCGATTCTGCGTGCCCGCAACGCCACCCGGGCCTCCCCCGCCGCCTGCAGCGTCACCGCCGCCGTCACCGGGATGTCCCTGTCCGGCGTCTCGATGTCGTACTCGCGCAGCAGTACCGCCAGGGCCAGCACCGATTCCAGCATCGAGAAGTGGCGGCCGATGCACGCGCGGGGGCCGCCGCCGAACGGGAGCCACGCGTAACGGTGGCGGGCGCTCTCCTGGTCGGGCGTGAAGCGGTCCGGGTCGAAGCGGTCGGCGTTGTCCCAGTGGGCCGGGTGGCGGTGGGTTACCCAGGGCGAGAGCAGGACGTCCGCTCCCGCCGGGATGACGTGGCCGTCGATCTCCGTGGCCTCCACCGCGCGCCTGCCCATCAGCGGAGCGGCCGGATACAGGCGCATCGTCTCCTTCAGGACCCTGGTCAGGTACGGGAGTCGGTCCATCGTCGCCGCCGTGAACGGGTCGCCCGGGGGGAGTGCGTCGACCTCTTCCCGGGCCCTTGCCCTTGCCTCCGGGTGGCGGGCCAGGAGGTGGAGGGCGAAGGCCAGTGACGTCGCCGTCGTTTCGTGGCCGGCCAGAAGGAACACCAGGACCTGGTCGCGGAGTTCGGTGGCGTCGAGGCTGCCGTCCTCGTCGTTCTGCGCCTGGGCGAGGAGGGAGAGCAGGTCCTCGGCTGCCTCCCCGGCCGCTTCGCTCCCGTTGCTCCGGCGCGCCGCGATGATCCGGTCGCAGACCTCGTACACCGCCCGGGTCGCCGCCTCCGCACGCCTGTTGGACGGTGTGGGCCAGGTGCGCGGGACCCTCAGCGGGGAGTAGGCCCGCCCCGCGATGTACGCGCTGATGACCGGGAAGTTGGCGCGGATGACGTCCACCGCGGCCTCGACGTCCGCGCCGAACAGGACGCGGGCGACCGTGCGCAGCGCCAGGCGGTCCATCTCCTCCACGACGTCCACCTCGGGACTGCCGCGCCAGCGTTCCGCTGTCGCCTCGGCCTCCCGTGTGATCGCCGTGGCGTAGCCGTCGACCCGCTTCTTGGTGAACAGGGGCTGGATCAGGCGGCGTTGGCGCAGGTAGTCGTCGTCCTGACTGGTCAGGAGGCCGTTGCCGGCGGACTGGCGTATCTCCTCGTAGAAGATGTTCTCCTTGCGGAAGTTGGTGGCCTGTGTGGCCAGGACCTGCTGGGCGCCGTCGGGGGAGAAGACGCAGTACATGACCGTACGGAGGCCGGGCGGGCCTGCCGTTACGCGGACCACGTCGCCGTGCTCCCGCTGGGCGCGGACGAAGGTGCCGAGCGGGTCCCTGCGCAGGTCGAGGGCCGAGCCCAGCAGGGGGTGGCCGGTGGGGCCGGGGACAGGGGCAGGAGGGGCGCTGGGTGCGGTCCTGCGTGCGGTGCGCGTGACGGCCATAGCCACATCATCCGCTTTTCGAGGTGCCTGGGAACACCCTTTCCTTCTTCTCCTTCTCCTTCTCGTCTTCCTTCTCCCCCGCCGTCTCGTACAGCTCGAACCAGATGCTCTTGCCCTCGCCCCGCGGGTCGACCCCCCACTCGTCCGCGAGTATCTCGATCAGCATCAGCCCCCGGCCCGACGAGGCCAGTTCGCCCGGGCGGCGTTTGTGCGGGAGGTCGTCGCTCACGTCCGTGACCTCGACGCGGATGCGGCGCTCGCCGGGGGCGCCCGTGACCTCGGCGACGACCAGGGCGTCCGCGTCCGTGTGGACCAGGACGTTGGTGGCCGTCTCGGAGATCAGGAGGACCGCCGAGTCGACCTGGTCCGGGCACGGCCAGTCGTGGAGCTGCTCGCGGAGTTGCTGGCGGGCCACGGCGACGCGCTCGGGTTCCGCCTGGGCGATCGTCAGCATCGTGCGACGGACCGCGGGGCGTGCCGCCGACGGCGGTGTGCCGTCGGTTTCGCCCTCTCCCGGGCGGCTCAGGAGCAGCAGCGCTATGTCGTCCTCGCGGCGGTCGGCCAGCGGGCCCGTGGTGTGGTGGGAGGACGGGCCGTGCACGGCCTGGACCAGGGCGTCGGCGAGTTCCTCCAGGCCGTCGTCCTTGATGTCGCCCTTGTGTTCCTCCAGCGTCGTACGGATGCGCCGCCAGCCCGTCTCCAGGTCGTGGCCGCCGGTCTCGATCAGGCCGTCGGTGCACAGGAGCATGGTCTCGCCGGGTTCGAGGGCGAGGAGGGTGGTGGGGTAGTCGGCGTCCGGGTCGATGCCCAGGGGTAGACCACCCGAGGTCGGGCGGGTCAGTACCGTGCCGTCCGCCATGCGGATCGCCGGGTCCGGGTGGCCGGCGCGGGCGATCTCCAGGACGCCGGTCGAGGGGGTGACCTCGACGTACAGGCAGGTCGCGAAGCGCAGGTCGCCGCTTCCCTGGTCGTGGGTGACGCCGTGCAGGAAGCGGGAGGCGCGGGAGAGGACCGCGTCGGGGCGGTGGCCCTCGGAGGCGTAGGCGCGCAGCGCTATGCGGAGCTGGCCCATCAGGCCGGCGGCGCGGACGTCGTGGCCCTGGACGTCGCCTATGACCAGGGCGAAGCCGCCGCCGGGCAGCGGGATCATGTCGTACCAGTCGCCGCCGACCTGGAGGCCGCCGCCGGTCGGTATGTAGCGGGCGGCGACGTCCATGCCGGGTATCTCGGGGCCGAGGGTCGGCAGCATGGAGCGTTGCAGGCCGTCGGTCAGTTCGCGTTCCGACTCGGCCACGCCCGCCCGGGAGAGGGCCTGGGCGAGCATGCGCGCGACCGTCGTCAGGACCGAGCGTTCGTCGGGGGTGAAGGTGACCGGGTAGGCGAAGCCCGCCATCCAGGCGCCCATCGTGCGGCCCGCCACGGTCAGCGGCAGGAACGCCCAGGACTGGCGGTCGAACACCTGGGCGAGTGGCCAGGCGGTGGGGTAGCGGGCCCTGTAGGCCTCGGGGGAGGAGAGGTAGACGGCCCGGCCGGTGCGGACCACCTCGGCGGCCGGATAGTCGGTCTCCAGGGACATGTGGGAGAAGGGGCGCTCGTCGCCGGGGCGCTGGCCGTGGTGGCCGATGACGGTGAGGCGGTCGCCCTGGACGCCGAAGACCGCGAGGCCGTCCGGTGAGAAGCCCGGCATCGACAGGCCGGCCGCGACCCGCAGGACCTCCTCCGTGGACCGGGCTTCGGCCAGTGCCCGGCCCGCGTCCAGCAGGAACGCCTCCCGGGAGCGGCGCCAGTCACCGGTGACGGGGGTGCGCGCGGCGGTGCCCGGCGGGGGCTCGGTGACCTCCTGGAGGGTGCCCATCACGTCGTAGGCCTTGCGTTTGATGTCGAAGGTCGGTTTCGCACGGCTGCGTGCGGTACGGATCACCCTGCCCCGCTCGTCCATGACGCGGACCCGGACCTCGGCGATGCTGTCCTCGGCGACGGCGAGCTGGATGACGCCGGTGATCTCGTTCCAGTCGACCGGGTGGAGGCGGGCCCGGGTCGCGGCCTCCGTGAGGGTCGTCGGCTCGGCGGGCAGGCCGAGCAGGCGGGCCGCCTCGGCGTCGAGCGTGACCAGTTGTGTTGCTGTGTCCCAATGCCACAGGCCGGTTGCGAGGGCGACCAGGACGTCCCCCACGGCGGGCAGGGGCTCACCAGTGCGCATTGACCTACTTTATGGAGAGGTGATCGCAGCGTGCCACCCAAGCTGTACGGGACAAGCTGTATGCGAGCTGTGAGCGTGGGGCGGCGGCGCGGGCGGCGGGGCAGGTTGCGCGCCCGAACTATTGCGGGGAAGCGGTCTCGGGGCGGCCGGTACCCTTGGGTCAGTGTTTTCGCTGTTTCACGTGAAACACGACCCCGATCCCCGATCCGCGAAGGCTGGATGAACGACGATGCATCGGTACAGGTCCCACACCTGCGGCGAGCTCCGCGCCTCTGACGTCGGCAGTGACGTCCGGCTGAGCGGCTGGCTGCACAATCGGCGCGACCTGGGCGGCATCCTCTTCATCGATCTCCGCGACCACTACGGCATCACGCAGCTCGTCGCCCGTCCCGGCACGCCCGCCTACGAGGCCCTCGACAAGGTCTCCAAGGAGTCGACGGTCCGTATCGACGGCAAGGCCGTCTCGCGGGGCGAGGAGAACATCAACCCCGAGCTGCCCACCGGCGAGATCGAGGTCGAGGTCGGCGAGGTCGAGCTGCTCGGCGCCGCCCAGCCGCTGCCCTTCACGATCAACGCCGAGGACGGGGTCAACGAGGAGCGGCGCCTGGAGTACCGCTTCCTGGACCTGCGCCGCGAGCGCATGCACCGCAACATCATGCTGCGTACGGCCGTGATCTCCGCGATCCGTCACAAGATGACGGCGCTGGGCTTCAACGAGATGGCGACCCCGATCCTGTCCGCCACCTCCCCCGAGGGCGCCCGTGACTTCGTCGTCCCGTCGCGCCTGAACCCGGGCAGGTTCTACGCCCTTCCTCAGGCGCCGCAGCAGTTCAAGCAGCTGCTGATGATCTCGGGCTTCGACCGCTACTTCCAGATCGCGCCCTGCTTCCGTGACGAGGACGCGCGCGCGGACCGTTCGCCGGGCGAGTTCTACCAGCTCGACGTGGAGATGTCCTTCGTCGAGCAGGAGGACGTCTTCCAGCCCATCGAGAAGCTCATGACCGAGCTGTTCGAGGAGTTCGGGGGCGGCCGTCACGTCACCTCTCCCTTCCCGCGCATCCCGTTCCGCGAGGCGATGCTCAAGTACGGCTCCGACAAGCCGGACCTGCGCGCCCAGCTGGAGCTGGTGGACATCACCGATGTCTTCGAGGACTCGGACTTCAAGGCGTTCCGCGGCAAGCACGTGCGGGCGCTCGCCGTGCCGGACGTCTCGTCCCAGCCCCGCAGGTTCTTCGACCAGCTCGGCGAGTACGCGATCGAGCAGGGCGCGAAGGGCCTGGCCTGGGTGCGCGTCGCCGAGGACGGTTCTCTCTCCGGCCCGATCGCCAAGTTCCTCACCGAGGAGAACGTCGCCGAGCTGACCAAGCGCCTGTCGCTGGCCGCCGGCCACGCGGTGTTCTTCGGCGCGGGCGAGTTCGAGGAGGTCTCGAAGATCATGGGCGCGGTGCGGGTGGAAGCCGCCAAGCGTGCCGGGCACTTCGAGGAGGGCGTCTTCCGCTTCTGCTGGATCGTCGACTTCCCGATGTACGAGAAGGACGAGGACACCGGCAAGATCGACTTCTCGCACAACCCCTTCTCCATGCCGCAGGGTGGTCTTGAGGCCCTGGAGACCCAGGACCCGCTGGACATCCTCGGCTGGCAGTACGACATCGTCTGCAACGGTGTCGAGCTGTCCTCCGGCGCGATCCGGAACCACGAGCCCGAGATCATGCTCAAGGCCTTCGAGATCGCGGGCTACGAGCGTGACACGGTCGAGGAGCAGTTCGCCGGCATGCTCCGCGCGTTCCGCTTCGGCGCCCCTCCGCACGGTGGGATCGCGCCCGGCGTCGACCGTATCGTCATGCTCCTCGCGGACGAGCCGAACATCCGCGAGACGATCGCGTTCCCGCTCAACGGCAACGCCCAGGACCTGATGATGGGTGCGCCGACGGAGCTGGAGGAGACGCGGCTTCGGGAGCTGCACATTTCGGTGCGGAAGCCACAGCCCAAGTAGAGCGCCGGTATTGCAGGGAAAAAGGGGCTCCTCGGTCTTCTGCGGGTAGTTCGTGTGAACGGCTCGGAATCGGCGACGATTCCGAGCCATTCTCATGCGGTGCTCAGGAAACACGGTAAATCACAGGTCTTTGACAGGTCCCGTTCATAATCTTCTGGCTCATGACTGATACCCCCCAGCAGGAATTTCCGCAGCAGGGAACCGCGGAACAACGCGAATTGACGCGCCGCAGAGTCGTCGTCGCCGGTGGCGCTACGGCGGTGACGGCCACGGCGGTGGCACTCGGCACCGGACTGGCGTCGGCGCAGGGAGCACCGGAGGCCAAGGGTGCGCACGCTCCCGGCAGCACCCCCTCCGGACCTCTCTCCGGCACCCCGTCCGGCACCCCCGAGGCCTGCTACGTGCTGACCACGGAGACCACCGAGGGCCCGTACTACATCGACGCCGACAAGCTCCGCCAGGACGTCACCGAGGACGAGAAGGGCATCCCCCTCACCCTCAGGCTCAAGGTGATCGACTCCGAGACCTGCAGGCCGGTGCGGAACGCGGCCGTCGACATCTGGCACTGCTCGGCGCTCGGCGTCTACTCCGGCTACGAGGCGATGGGCAACGGCGGCGGCGGTGGCGGTGGCACCCCGCCGTCCGGCGCGCCGACGGACGTACCCACGGGTCCGCCTCCGTCGGACGGTCCCGGCGGGCCCGGCGGCCACCAGGAACCGACCGACGACGAGCGCTATCTGCGCGGTACGTGGAAGACGGACCGGCGCGGTCACGTCACCTTCCGGACCGTGTTCCCGGGCTGGTACCGCGGTCGCTGCGTCCACATCCACGTCAAGGTGCACGTCGACGGTACCTGGACCGACGCCGGCTACGAGGGCGGGCGCACCTGTCACACGGGCCAGCTGTTCTTCGACGAGGAGTCGGTGCTGCTCTCGGCGGTGGTGGCGCCGTACTCGACGAACACGGCGACCCGTACGACTCTCGACGAGGACACGATCTACCCGGACAACGGTGCCGAGGGCGGGCTGCTGCGGCTGAAGTACAAGAAGCGGGACATCGGGCGCGGAGTCCTCGCCGAGCTGACGATGGGCGTGGTGCCGGACGACGAGACGGAGTGAATTGAATAAGGGTAGCCTTACCTAATTCAATTCTGAAGGGGCGGGAAATGGACGCCTGTTTTCCGCCCCTTTCCTCGATTCGCGGAATAGCAGAGCAAAGCACAGTCCTTTCTCATGGTCCTGACAGGTGTCCTACCTAGGTTCCAGAGCCATGACAGAAAACCAAGGGCCGAAGCACAAGCGGGATCTGACGCGTCGCAAGGTCGTCGTCACCGGCGCCGGAGCGGTCGCCGCGGTGGGCGTCGGGGGCGGACTCGCGGCGGGCGCGTTCGCGGGCGGAACGGGCAGGAACACTCCCACCCCCAAGGCCTCCGGCAGCAGCTCGGAGGTCTGTTACACGCTCGCCTCGGAGACCACGGAGGGCCCGTACTACATCGACGCGGACAAACTCCGCCAGGACATCACCGAGGACAAGGAGGGCATCCCGCTGACCCTGAGCCTCCGCGTGATCGACTCCGAGACGTGCAAGCCGATCGTCAACGCGGCCGTCGACATCTGGCACTGCGACGCGCTGGGACTGTACTCCGGCTACGAGAGCCTCTCCACCGGCGGTGGCGGCGCCCCGACCGACGCTCCCTCGGGTACCCCGACGGGTGAGCCGCCGACCGACGCGCCCTCCGGCGGCACGGGCGGTGGCGGTACGCACGAGGAGCCCACCGACGACAAGCGCTACCTGCGCGGCACCTGGAAGACGGACCGGCAGGGCCGGGTCACCTTCAAGACGGTCTTCCCGGGCTGGTACCGGGGCCGCTGCGTCCACATCCACACGAAGGTGCACGTGGACGGCACCTGGACGGACGCCGGCTACGAGGGCGGCACCACCTGCCACACCGGCCAGTTCTTCTTCGACGAGGAGTCGGTGCTGCTCTCCGCCGAGGTCGAGCCGTACTCGACGTCGACGACCGAGCGCACGACGCTCACCGAGGACACGATCTACGACCAGAGCGGCACGGCGGGCGGTCTGCTCAAACTGAAGTACGACAAGAAGAACATCGCGAAGGGTGTGGTCGGCTCGATCACGATGGGCGTCGACCCCGAGGCGACGAACACCGGCACGGGCGACGCGGTGCAGCCGGGCGCGTCCGAGGCGGCGGACACGGCTTCGCCCTCGGCTTCCGCGAGCTGACGGACGTACGGCCCGCGAAGGAAGGCCCGGAACCCTCCCCCAGGTTCCGGGCCTTCGCCATGAGCGTTCGGTTCCTCGACCACGCGGTCAGGAAACGGACTTGTAAGATCCCCAGCCGCTCCCGATCTTCGTACGCGCCCCGAACGACCGCTTCCCGTCCCCGCTCTGGCGGGGTACCGCGCGGTGGTGTCGCCGTACGGCGTGGTGCCGGACAGGGTGATGCTGCCGGCCGCCACAGCGACCGCGAGTGCGAAGACGGGCGCGGTCGGCCCGCCCCGTCCCAGGGCGTGTCCGCCCGCTTGAGGTTCCCTCCCGCCGAGGGCTTCTCCCCAGCCCTCGCACAAGTGAGCGAACTCTGCCCGGGTTCGAAACGGGCTGTGACCTTGTCTCCCGTTGTGCCTACTTCGCCACGAACTGCGTAAGGATCGCCTGGACCTCGTAGATGTCGACGCCCTTGGTGAACGTCTTCTGGACCGGGGTCGCGGAGCCCGAGATCCAGATCTTCAGCTCGGCGTCGAGGTCGAAGGTGCCCGCGGTCTCCACCGCGAAGTGGGTGATGCTGCGGTACGGCACCGAGTGGTACTCCACCTTCTTGCCGGTGATTCCCTGCTTGTCGACCAGGAGGAGCCGCCGGTCGGTGAACAGGATGGTGTCGCGGATCAGCTGGTACGCGGCGTGCACCTGCTCGTTCTGGCCGAGCAGCCGGGCGTAGTCCTGCTGTGCCGCGGCCGGATCGACGGTGTGCGCGTTGCCGAAGAGCGCCATGGTTGAACCCTCCAGTGCGGCTTGACGTGATCTTCGCACTGTATATGCCCGAAAGAGGGGTCTGCCCAGAGGAGCGGGAGATTCCGTACATACGGAGATCGACGCGGATCGCGGGCGTCCACGGGATGTTCGCAGGCGGCACACAGACTTCTCGTCGGGAGCGCACAGTGGCGAGGCGTCTCATGGAAACCGTCGCAGAGGGGTACCCGCACCTCACGGCATGTTCCGTTCGCGCTCGCTGGAGGAAGTCATGGAAATCGTCGTTCCGCTCACGCTGCTGCTGATCGTCGGAGCGGTGGTTTCTGTCGTCCTTCTGCGCAGGCAGGTTGGGATGACGACGGTTCCGTCCGGCCTGTCCGGCCTGTCCGGGCTTGACGCGGAGGTCGAGGCCAACCGGTGGGTGGTGCGGCTCGGCGGGAGTCTGGCCGGGCTTCGGCCGGGGGCCGACGAGGCCGCGGCGCAGGCGTTGGCGGTGGCGGCCGGCCGCCACCGCGCCGCCCGCGACCAGCTGGCCGGGGCCCGTACACCCGCCGAGTACGCGCTCGCGAGGGAGACCGCCGTGGAAGGGCTCCAGTACGTCCGCGCCGCCCGCAGCGCACTCGGGCTCGAATCCGGTCCGCCGGGCGCTGCCGACGGGAGCGAGGAGAGCGACGGAAACGGCAGAACCGCCCGTCGACTCCGAGCAGTTGACGGGCGGTTCGGTGTCACTGTGTAACGCGGGCGGGAGTTACTCGGCTGCGCCGCCGAAGCGCTCCTTGTACGTCTCCAGGTCCTCGTCCGTCAGCTTCGCGAACAGGACCGGCGGGACCGTGAAGGCGGTGCCGGCGGGGACGGCGGACAGGGACTTCGCCTCCTCGGCCGTGACCCACGTCCTGGTGTCCTCCCGCAGCGCGAACGCCGTGCGCATCGTCGCCGCCGCCGTCGGGATGAAGGGTTCCGAGACCACCGAGTAGAGGTGGATGAGGTTCATCGCCGTACGGAGGGTCAGGGCCGCGCCGTCCTGGTCGGTCTTGATCTCCAGCCAGGGGGCCTTCTCCTCCAGGTAGGAGTTGCCCGCCGACCAGAGTGCGCGCAGGGCTGCCGCCGCCTTGCGGAACTGGAGGGCCTCCAGCTGGCTCTCGTACTCGCCGAGCAGCTCGGCGATCTGCTCGCCCAGCTTCGCCTCCGCCTCGCCGGCCGCCGCGCCCGCCGGGACCTCGTCGCCGAAGCGCTTCCTCGAGAAGGACAGGACCCGGTTGACGAAGTTGCCGAGGGTGTCCGCCAGGTCCTTGTTCACCGTGGCCGTGAAGTGCTCCCAGGTGAAGGAGGAGTCGTCGGACTCGGGAGCGTTGGCGATCAGGAAGTACCGCCAGTAGTCGGCGGGGAGGACTGCCAGGGCCTGGTCGGTGAAGACGCCCCGCTTCTGGGACGTGGAGAACTTTCCGCCGTAGTACGTCAGCCAGTTGAAGGCCTTGACGACGTCGACCTTCTTCCACGGTTCGCGGACGCCGAGTTCCGTGGCCGGGAACATCACCGTGTGGAACGGGACGTTGTCCTTCGCCATGAACTCCGTGTAGCGGACGGTGTTGTCAGCCTCGTACCACCAGGACTTCCAGTCCTCACCGTTGGCGTCCGCCCACTCCTTCGTCGCACCGATGTACTCGATCGGGGCGTCGAACCAGACGTAGAAGACCTTTCCCTCCGCCGCCAGCTCCGGCCAGGTGTCCGCCGGGACCGGGACGCCCCAGTCCAGGTCGCGGGTGATCGCACGGTCGTGCAGGCCTTCGGTCAGCCACTTTCGGGCGATGGAGGAGGCGAGGTGGGGCCACTGGCCCTCGTGGGCGGTCACCCACTCCTCCACCTCGTGCTGGAGCTTCGACTGGAGGAGGAAGAGGTGCTTCGTCTCACGGACCTCCAGGTCCGTCGAGCCGGAGATGGCGGACCTGGGGTCGATCAGGTCCGTCGGGTCCAGGACGCGGGTGCAGTTCTCGCACTGGTCGCCGCGGGCCTTGTCGTAGCCGCAGTGGGGGCAGGTGCCCTCGACATAGCGGTCAGGGAGGAAGCGGCCGTCGGCGGGGCTGTACACCTGGCGGATCGCACGCTCTTCGATGAAGCCGTTCTCGTTGAGACGGCGGGCGAAGTGCTGGGTGATCTCCATGTTCTGGGGGGAGGAACTCCGCCCGAAGTAGTCGAAGGCCAGCGCGAAGCCGTCGTACACCGCCTTCTGCGCGTCGTGGGCCTGCGCGCAGAAGTCCGCCACGGGGATGCCCCGCTCCTTCGCCGCGAGCTCGGCCGGGGTGCCGTGTTCGTCCGTCGCGCAGATGTAGAGGACGTCGTGGCCGCGCTGACGCAGGTAGCGGGAGTAGACGTCCGCCGGGAGCATGGACCCCACCATGTTGCCCAGGTGCTTGATCCCGTTGATGTACGGAAGGGCGCTGGTGATGAGGTGTCGAGCCATTGCGGGCTGCTCCCGAGTCGCTGCGTGGGGTGACGGGTGCCGTATCCGGTGCTGCCGGCGGGCCCGTACGAACCTTGGAATCGTAGTCGACCGGACTACGCGCCCGGCTTCTCCTCCAGGCGGGGGAAGAGCACCGCGCCCTTGGTGATCGTCGCGCCCGCCGGCAGGCGGCCCCAGGCGGCGGCGTCGGTGACCCGCTGGTCGGGGAGTGCGCCGAGGACGGCGTCCGCGCCGAGGGAGTCCCAGAGCTTCTGCGAGGTGTCCGGCATGACCGGGTTCAGCAGGACCGCCATCGCGCGCAGCGACTCCGCGGCCGTGTAGAGGATCGTCGCCAGGCGTGCCCTGCCCTCCGGCGACTCGTCCTTCGCGACCTTCCAGGGCTCCTGCTCCGTGATGTAGCCGTTGACCTGCTTCACGAAGTCGAAGATCGCGAGGATTCCGCCCTGGAAGTCCACGTCGTCGCCGATCCGGCGGTCCGCCTCGGCCACCGCCTTGGCCATACCGTCCTGGACGGCCTTCTCGGCCTCGCCCGCGGCCGTCGCCTCCGGCAGCGTGCCGCCGAAGTACTTGCCGACCATCGCGGCGACCCGCGACGCGAGGTTGCCGTAGTCGTTCGCCAGTTCGCTGGTGTAGCGGGCGGAGAAGTCCTCCCAGGAGAACGAGCCGTCCTGGCCGAACGCGATCGCGCGCAGGAAGTACCAGCGGTACGCGTCCACACCGAAGTGGGATGTCAGGTCCTGCGGCTTGATGCCCGTCAGGTTCGACTTCGACATCTTCTCGCCGCCGACCATCAGCCACCCGTTGGCCGCGATCCTGCCCGGCAGCGGCAGTCCCTGCGCCATCAGCATCGCGGGCCAGATGATCGCGTGGAAGCGGAGAATGTCCTTGCCGACCAGGTGCACGTCCGCGGGGAAGGTGTTCTCGAACTTCTCCGGGTTCTCGTTGTAGCCGACCGCCGTCGCGTAGTTCAGCAGCGCGTCGACCCACACGTAGATCACGTGCTTGTCGTCCCACGGGACCGGGACGCCCCAGTCGAAGGTGGAGCGGGAGATGGAGAGGTCCTGGAGGCCCTGGCGGACGAAGTTCACGACCTCGTTGCGCGCCGACTCGGGCTGGATGAAGTGCGGGTTCGCCTCGTAGTGCGCGAGCAGCTTCTCGCCGTACTCGCTCAGCTTGAAGAAGTAGTTCTCCTCCTTGAGGATCTCCACCGGCTTCTTGTGGATGGCACAGAGTCTTGTCTTCGTGCCGTCCTCGGTCTCGATGAGGTCGCCGGGGAGCTTGTACTCCTCGCAGCCCACGCAGTACGGGCCCTCGTAGCCGCCCTTGTAGATCTCGCCCTTGTCGTGCAGATCCTGGACGAACTCCTGGACGCGGTCCGTGTGACGCTTCTCCGTCGTACGGATGAAGTCGTCGTTCGCGATGTCCAGGTGCTCCCAGAGGGGCTTCCAGGCTTCGTCGACGAGTTTGTCCGCCCACTCCTGCGGGCTGACGCCGTTCGCCTCCGCGGTGCGCATGATCTTCTGGCCGTGCTCGTCCGTGCCGGTGAGGTACCACACCCTCTCGCCGCGCTGACGGTGCCAGCGTGTGAGCACGTCGCCTGCGACGGTCGTGTAGGCGTGGCCCAGGTGAGGAGCGTCGTTGACGTAATAGATGGGGGTGGAGACGTAGTACGCCTTCCCGCCCTGCTTCTCGGATCCAGTGGCCGCCATGGTCGAAATCCTACTGGCCGGGGGGAGATCGGCTCACGCCGATTTCGGTTGGCGGGACGGCGGGGGATTACGGGGACAGGGCCCGGGGTATGGCCCGGGGCCCTGTCGGTTGTGGTGCGGGAGGTTCTGCGAGTGGCTACTGGCGCCAGTTCGCCAGTACGCCCTCGTACAGCTCCGCGTCCGTGAGCTCGCGCGGGGTCGGGCCCGCGTGGAAGAAGGACGTGTTGGCCGTCTTCAGCCTGCGGAGGTAGTCGAAGGCCTTGTTCTCCGGCTCGCCGAACGCGACGAAGGAGAAGAAGAGGGTGGGGTGGTTCGCCGCCGCGTCCGTGAGGGACTGGGTGGCGGGGGTCTTGGCGTCCGGGGCGCCGTCCGTCTGGAAGACGACGAGGGCGGGGTGCTCGGTGCCGGACTTCTCATAGTGCGTGACGATCTCCTCCACGGCTGCGTGGTAGCTCGTACGTCCCATGCGGCCGAGGGAGGCGTGGAGTTCGTCGATCTTGTTCTCGTGGTCGGGGAGGGTGAGTTCGCCGGTGCCGTCCAGTTCCGTGGAGAAGAAGACGACGTGGACCGTGGCCTCGGGGTCGAGGTGGGCGGCGAGGGCGAGGGTCTGCTCGCCGAGGGCCTGGGCGGAGCCGTCCTTGTAGTACGGGCGCATGGACGCGGAGCGGTCCAGGACGAGGTAGATCTTGGCGCGGGTGTTGGTGAGGTTGAGGGTGGTGAGGGTGGTGGCGGCGGAGTTGTACGCGGTGAGGAGGGTTGCGGGTACGGCCTCGGCTGCGCCGTCGGCCGTGTCGGTGTTCCCACCCGCACCACCCGTGACGCTCTCGTCTTCGGGTGCGGGTGGCCCCTGTGGGGCTTCCTCCGCGTCGGCGGCTGCCGGTTCCAGGTCCTCGGCCTCAGGTGCCCCGGTTGTCTCAGGAGCGTCGGCTGCCACAGGTGCAGATTCCGGTTCCGGTTCCGGTTCCGAGTCCGCCGGTACCTCGGGTTCGGGGGTCGCCTCGACCACGGGTGCGGCTTCGGCTGCGGGAGTGGGCTCTGCCGCCACGGGCGTGGCTTCAGGCTCGGAGGTCGCTTCGACGACCGGCTCCGGCTGTGGCTCGGGTTCGGCAACCGCTTCGACCTCGGGCTCCGGCGCCGACTCCGGTTCGGGGGCGAGTTTGGCTACGGGTTCGGGCTTCGGGGTCGGTTCTTTGGTGGTGGGCTTGGCCTTGGGTTCCGGAGTGGGCTCCTCGGCGGCGGCCA
>NZ_JAVFVX010000007.1:108102-119432 GCF_033441795.1 Streptomyces sp. ADMS
CTTTGGTGGTGGGCTTGGCCTTGGGTTCCGGAGTGGGCTCCTCGGCGGCGGCCACCGGCTCGGGGACGACCTCGGCCGCCGGTTCCGGCGTCGCCTCGACGACTGGCTCGGCTTCCGCCTTTACCCCCGGCTCGGACTCCGCCTCGGTGACCGGCTCGGTCTCAGCCTCGGCGACCGGTTCAGCCTTCGCCTCCGCCTCGGCCACCGCCGTGGCGACCGGCTCGGTCACCGGCTCAGCCTCAGCCCTCGTCTCGACCTCGTTCTCCGACCCGGCCCCGTCCGCCGGCTTTGTCGGCTTGGGTACCGTCACGTTGTCGAAGGCTGCTGAGACCAGGTCGTCCGCCACCCATGGTGCGGCGGGTTCCCGCGTCGGCGCCGGGATGGAGGCCTCCGCGGGTTTCGGGGGTTCCGGCAGGGTCGGTTCCGGGGACGGTGCAGGAATCTTCGGCTCGGTGGCCTCCTGCTGAGGAGCCGACTCCGCCTCCCGCGCGGGCGCCGCCTCGGCGTCACGCCCCTTGCGTGACTTGCCGAACGCGTTCCGCAGGAGAGTGAGAATGCCCATGTGCGCAACCCTTCACGTGAGTTGTAGCCCGTCAATCCCTGGCCAGGACGGACACGTAAGGTTAGCGGGCCGAGTAGGCGATCTTGGGCAGGGTCTTTCACGGAACCCGACGGCCGTCAAGGGCGCCACTGCGCCAACCTCGCGCCCCGCCCTCACGCCAGGTATCGGCCTCTCTCATTCCGATACCGCCGCCACAGTTCACCCTCCGTTCACCCAGAGGCTGCGCACCCGCACCCGCGCCCTTCTAGCGTCACGCTGACACCAAAGGCACGTATGGGGACACCAAGGGGAGAGCAAAGTGCGCAAACTACTGCCGTTGATCGGAACGTCGTCCGGATCGCATCCTGGCGGCCGGTCCGCGATGACCTGCCGTTTCCGGTGTGGTGACGCCTGCTTCCACGAGGTTCCCAACACCAGCTCCAACGAGTACGTCGGCGATGTGATCGCCGGGGCCCTCAGCCGCCGTTCCGTGGTGCGCGCCGCCGCCGTCGTCACCGTGGCCACCGCCACCGGTGCCGCAGTGAACGTCGCCGGCGCCCAGGGTGCGGAAGCGGCCACTTCCGCCTCCCGCCCTTCCCACGCACATTCCTCCTCCGTGCCGCGCGGGCTGCGTTTCACGGCCGTCGAGCCCAACACCGCTGACGCCGTCACAGTCCCCGGCGGGTACAGCCAGAACGTCGTCATCCGCTGGGGCGAGCCCATACTCCGTGGCGCCCCCGCCTTCGACCCGGAGAAGCAGACCGCCGCCGCGCAGGCCGGCCAGTTCGGGTACAACAACGACTTCCTCGCCCTGCTCCCCCTCCACGGGAACCAGAAGCTCCTGGTCGCCAACCACGAGTACACCGACGAGATCCTGATGTTCCGCGGCTACGACGCCGCCAACCCCACCCGCGAGCAGGTCGAGATCGCCTGGGCCGCGCACGGGCTGTCCGCCGTCGTGGTCGAGGGCGACCGGCGGACCGGCAAACTCACCCCCGTACCCCGCCACCCGCTCAACCGGCGGGTCACCGCCACCACAGAGTTCCGGATCACGGGACCGGCCGCCGGGTCGGATCTCCTCAAGACCTCCACCGACCCGACCGGGCGGAAGGCCCTCGGCACCCTCAACAACTGCGCCGGCGGCACCACCCCGTGGGGGACAACCCTCCACGGCGAGGAGAACTTCAACCAGTACTTCGCCAACGCCTCCCGTGACACGGACAAGCGTTACGGCATCGGCACCGGCGCCAGCGAGCGCAAGTGGGAGCGGTTCGACAAGCGGTTCGACGTCGCCCAGGAGCCCAACGAGGTTCACCGGTTCGGGTATGTCGTCGAGTTCGACCCCTACGACCCCTCCTCCACGCCCCGCAAGCACACCGCCCTCGGACGTTTCAAGCACGAGGGTGCCACCATCCGGCTGACCTCCGACGGGCGTCCCGTCGCCTACTCCGGTGACGACGAGCGCTTCGACTACTTCTACAAGTTCGTCAGCAGCAAGCGGATGCGGCACGGGTCCTCCCGCTCCGTCCGTGAGCACAATCTCTCCCTTCTCGACGAGGGCACGCTGTACGTCGCCAAGCTCACCGGTGACTCCCCCGCCATCGAGATCGACGGTACCGGGAAGCTGCCCTCCGACGGTGAGTTCGACGGCAGCGGTACGTGGATTCCGCTGGCGACCGCCACCGCCAAGGGCGCCGTCTCGCACGTCGACGGCATGACCGCCGAGGAGGTTTTCGTCTTCACGCGGCTCGCCGGTGACAAGGTCGGCGCGACCAAGATGGACCGGCCCGAGGACATCGAGCCCAACCCGGTCACCGGCAAGGTCTACGTCGCCCTCACCAACAACACCAACCGAGGCAAGACCGGCTTCGCCGGCGCCGACGAGGCCAACCCGCGCAACCTCAACAAGCACGGACAGGTTCTCGAACTCACCGAGCGGTGGAACCGGGCCGACAGCACCTCGTTCGTCTGGACGCTCTTCCTCGTCGCCGGTGACCCGGACGACCCCGCCACCTACTTCGCGGGCTTCCCGAAGGACGACGTCAGTCCGATCTCCTGCCCGGACAACGTCGCCTTCGACCGTCACGGCAACCTGTGGATCTCCACCGACGGCGCGCAGCTCGGCTCCCACGACGGCCTGTTCGGGGTCGCCACCAAGGGTGCCCGGCGCGGTGAGCTCAAGCAGTTCCTGACCGTACCCAAGGGTGCCGAGACCTGCGGTCCGGTCATCGGGGAGCGGCAGGTGCTGGTCGCCGTGCAGCACCCGGGCGAGATCGACGGTGCCTCGGTGGAGAAGCCCGCCAGCACGTGGCCCGACGGACCGGGCACCTACGTCCGCCCGTCGGTCGTCGCCGTGTGGCGCAAGGACGGCTGCGACATCGGCGTCTGAGTCCCGAGGGGGCCGAAGGCCTACGGGAGGGCGAGGGCTGGGACAGATAAGGGTGCCGCGGTCGCCGCGGCACCCTGTTCCAGCCACTCCTGGTACGCGGGCGCCTGCCGGGCCACCTCCCCGTACGCCTCCGCCAGCGCCGGATGCACGCCGTCGAGATCCGTCTCCGTACGGGCCGCCAGCAGCAGCCGTACGCCGAGCGGGTCCCCGTGCAGCCGGCGTACCGCCATCTCGGGGCGCGGCAGGCAGGTCGGCTGGCAGACGCTGATGACCTCGCCGGTCGCCACCAGCGTGGCAGTGGTGTGGTAATCGCCGTGCAGAACACGGGGGTTGAGGCCGGCGGTGCGCAGCATGCGCAGTACGGCGTCGAACTCGCCGTCGACCGTCTCGTCCACCATCCACCGGTCGCCGGCCAGCTCGGAGAGGTGGACCACCGGTCTCGCGGTGGCCGGATGGTCGGCGGGCAGGGACACGAACTGGGGTTCCCTGTCGACCAGTACGCGCAGGCACAGGCTGTCGGGGATCCGGAGCGGACAGCCCTCCACCTCGTGCACGAACGCCACGTCCAGCTGACCGTCGGCGACCATGCGCAGCAGCGCGTTCGAGGACACGTCCATGCGGAGGGTGGGTTCCTGCCGGCGTTCGCGCAGTCGGCGCAGCCAGCCCGACAGGGCCCGGCTGCCCGTCGAGCCGATGCGCAACTGCGGGCAGTCCGCGGCGGCGGCCCGTGCCTCCGTGACCAGTGAGCGCATCTCCGCCACCAGCGGGCGGGCCCTGCTCAGTACGATCCGGCCGAGTGGCGTCGGACGGCAGCCGGTCCGGGTGCGGGTGAACAGCTCGCCGCCCAGCTCCTGTTCGATCCGGCGCAACTGGGTGCTCAACGAGGGCTGTGCCACGCCCAGTTGGCGGGCTGCCCGGTGCAGGCTGCCGGTGTCGGCTATGGCGCACAGCGCCCGGAGGTGCCTCACCTCTAGTTCCATGCGACCAGCTCCACGAGAATCATGCGCATGCACATGTCCATGCCATCCGACCCTAGGCCGGAAACCCGCGTTCCGACAGACGCACAGGGGCGGTGATAGGGCTGTGCTATCGCGACTTGCCATCATCACAGCCGCCGCACAGACACCGACACTCACGGTACGACCGACCGACTCGCCCCCACCCGAGGAGTCATCGATGCGAAGGCCCCTGTCCGGTGTCGCGACCTCGTCGGGCCGGACGCTCCCGCGTGAACCAGCTGTGGAAACGGCCGCGCGGCGGCCCTGCGCCAGCCCCCAGAAGCCTCCAGTAGCCCCAGTGCCTCCAGTAGCCCCAGTGCCCCCAGTAGCGCAATAGTCCAATAGCCCCCACCCCCCACCGGCGCGGGCCGTCCCTCTGCACAGGGACGGCCCGCGCCCCCCTTCTCCGCCCTCGCCGCCGCCACCTCCTGTCGGGAGGCGTGAGGCCGATGGGGAACTCGCGGGACATGGACTCATTATCCGTCGGACAGGCAAGGGACTCGGCGGGCTCATCCGCGCTGGTGGAGGGGTCTCGTGGAGGGTGACGTCCACGACCGGCGCGGACAGCGGGACGGCGAGGGTGGGCGCGAGCGACCAGGGCGGGAAGGCGAGCAGCCGCGGTACGGGGGGCATGGCATCGGCGTCGGCCGCTCGGCACCCGACCACGAAGTCGGCCGAGCCGAGGTCGGCCGCACCGGATCCGGCCCCCGCGCCCCGGCGATTTCAGGCTGCCGTGTCGATCCGCGTCGCGAGGAAGTCGGCCAGGGCCTTGTTGAACTCCGCGGGCCGTTCCAGGTTGGGAATGTGCGCCGAGTTCTCGATCACCCGGAGTGTGGAGTCGGCGAGGGCCGCGTGCATGGCCTCGGCGTCCGAGACCGGGGTGAAGTGGTCGTCGGCGCCCACGACGACCAGGGCCGGGACGGTGAGCCTGGTCAGCAGGGGGCGGTAGTCGGGGCGCCGTGCCCGGCCCCGGAGCGCCGCCGCCGCGCCCCGGGGGTCCGTGGCCGTCATCATTCGGTGGACGTGGGCCCTGACGCTCGCGTCGGCGTACGGGGCCACCATCTTCTCCAGCACCTCGTCGGCGTACCCGCGCATGCCCTCGTCGAGCAGCCGGTCCGCCATCGCGTTGCGGGCGAGGTGTCCCTCCGGCGTCTCCGGCGCGGGGAAGGTGTCGGCGAGGACCACGCCCCGGACGCGCTCCGGGAACCGGTCACAGCACTCCATGACGATCTGGCCGCCCATCGACAGCCCGGCGAGCACGCACGACTCCACCCCCGCGTCGTCGAGCAACTCCTCGATGTCCTGCGCGAACCGCGAGAGCGGCGTGATGGCGTCGAGGGCCGCCGGGGAGGTGCCGTAGCCGCGCAGGTCGGGGGCGATGACGCGGCGAATAGCCGAGAACTCCTCGATCTGCGGGTTCCACATCGTGTGGTCGAAGGGGTGGCCGTGCACAAGGACAAGAGGAGCAAGAGGAGTAAGAGGGGTAATGGGTGCAAAGGGTGTATGAGGTGTAAGAGGTGCAAGAGGGGGCATGCGGAAGAGCCTAGATCGACTCGACTCCTCGGTGCAATAAGATCTTTGCTCTCGGTGCAATCCGCCGGGACGGCAATTCGCTTCCGTACGGGGGTACTTCATGGACGACTACCGACGCCTCGCCGACCGGATAGCCGACGACATCGCCACCGGACGGCTCCGCCCCGGCGAACGGCTGCCTCCACAGCGGGCGTTCGCACGGCGGCGCGGGATCGCCGGGTCGACGGCCGGGCGGGTGTACGGCGAGCTCGTGCGGCGGGGACTGGTCGTCGGCGAGGTCGGACGCGGCACGTTCGTCCGGGCCGCGCCGCACCCGCCCACCGGGCGGGCGCTCGCCGAACCAACGCTGAGCGCCGGGGCCACGACGGTCAACCTGGAGCTCAACTACCCTTCCGCGCCAGGCCAGTCCGAGCTTCTCGTTCCGGCGCTCGCGCCCCTCCTGCGGCCCGACGTGCTCACCGAGGCGCTGCGCCCCGCTCCCGCCACCGGCACGGCCGAGGCCAGGGCGGCGGTCGCCCGGCTCCTGGCCACCCGGAACTGGCGGCCCGACCCCGACGGCGTCCTCTTCGCGGGCAACGCCCGGCAGGCGATCGCCGCCGCCCTCGCCTCCCTGGTCCGGCCGGGCGGCCGGGTCGGCGTCGAGGCGCTGACGTACCCGCTGGTCAAGGAGATCGCCGCCCGCCTCGGCATCACCCTCGTCCCCCTGGCCATGGACCAGGACGGTCTGCGCCCCGATGCCATCACCGCTGGCCATCGCACGGCTCCCCTGTCCGCGCTGTACGTCCAGCCGACGCTGCACAACCCGACATCGGTGACGACGGGAGAGCGGCGGAAGCGTGAACTCGCTTCTGTGCTGCGGGAACTGGGCATGTCGGTGGTGGAGGACCGGATCTGGTCGTTCCTCGTCGACTCGGACAGGGCTGACCCGGGAAGGGCCGCGGGGGTACCTCTCGCCGCCCACGTTCCCGAACTGGCCCATGTCGTCGACGGGTTGTCCAAGAGGGTCGCGCCCGGGCTCACCGTGGGCTTTCTCGTCGTACCGCCGGATCGGGCGGAAGCCGTCGCGGCGGCCGTGCGGTCGGGTGGATGGAGCGCGGGGAGGTTCGCGCTGGAGGCCGGTGTGCGGTGGGTCGAGGACGGGACCGTGGCGCGGCTCGTGGCCGCCAAGCGGCTGGACGCGGCGCGTCGACAGCGGCTGGTGGCACGGGAGTTGGCGGACGCCGGAGGCACCGTGCGGTCCGATCCGCATGCCTACTACGCCTGGTGGGAGCTGCCGGCGTCGTGGCGGGCGGACACCTTCACGGCCGCCGCCGCGGCGCACGGCATCGCCATCACACCCGGGGGCGCCTTCGCCGTGGGTCCGCAGCGGGCACCGGACGCCGTCAGACTCGGGCTCGCGTCGGCTCCGGAACCGGAACTGGCACGGGCGCTGCGGACCCTCGCCGCAGTCGCCCGGCGCGGCCGTACCGGTCCGTGAGCCACATGCCGAGGGCGACGGCGAGGCCCAGGGCGAGGAGCAGCCAGGAGACGGTGCGCAGGGTGGCGGTCAGTGCGTCGTAGACGGCGCCGGCGGCGGGCGCGGAGACACCCGGCGGCAGGTCGGCGAGGGTGAGGCGGCGGACGATCGCGAGCGCGACGCCGAGCAGCGCCCCGCCCAGCGCCGTACCGAGCGCGGTCGCCGTGATCGCCCGGCGGCGCCGTACGGCCAGCGCGATCCCGGTGACGGCGAGGACACCGGCCGTCACCGGAAGCCAGAAACCGGCGACTTCGAGCACGCGAAATCCCTTCCGGAGCGGTACGAGATCCTGCGCCGGCAGCACCGCGACCTCGGTGTGCGCGACGGGGATGTGGTTCGCCAGGGGCACATGGTCGTCGGTGAGCTGACGCTTGACCTGGGCGGTGACGGGGGCGAGGTCGATGGTCACGGCGCCCTCGCCGCCGTAACTGCCCTGCCGTTGCCACCTGTTCGGGTCGTTGCGCAGGGCGTGCAGCACGGCCTCGTGGGTGGCGCGGTTCGCCGTGTCCCACGCCGCGCGGAAGGCCTCGGTGCGGGTGAACGAGTGCACCGCGTCCTGCACGAAGTGGCTCACGGTGTCTTCGAGCGGGCCGACGTCGATCACGTGCACGATCCCGGCGCCGAGGTTGTCCGCGATCGCGTCCTGGACGTACGGGTTCTCGGCGAGCGGCGCCATCGCGGTGACGTACCGGCCGGTGTCGGCGAGCCCGTACGCCGCCCACGCCGAGAGCGCGCCGAAGGGCAGCAGAAGGCACGCGAGTGCGGTGAGGACGGCCGACAGGGCACTCCGGAGGCGGGTGGACACTCCTCCAGGCAAGGGTCCGGGGGTGGGAAACGCGAGCCGGTTGACTGCATATGGGCGTGCGGGACAAGCCTCCGCGGTGGTGCCTCCGGTGGAGCGCTCACCCGAACGGGTGTTTCCTGGTTTGGGGGAGAGACATGGGGGGCTTCGGGCAGTAGGAGGCGGCCATGCGCACCACCCCGACCCTGCGGACCATCACCGCGGCCCTGTTCACCGGCGGAATCCTCGCCGTACCAGCCGGCACGGCGATGGCGTCCGCGCCGGCCGGCTCCGACGGCTCCGGCGTCCGGGGCACCGTCGTCTCCGCCGGCGAGCTGAACCTGCGACAGCAGCCGACGACCGACTCGCGCGTCGTCGGGCGGCTGACACCGGGCAGCCACGGCCGTGTCGAGTGCTCGGTCGTCGGACAGACCGTGCGCGGCAACCCGCACTGGTACTGGCTGTCCGGCGCCAACGCCTGGGCGAGCGCCACGTTCATCGACACCGGAGGCCGGTCGGTGCCCAGTTGCACCGACCCGTGCCCGGAGTGGAAGGACGGGAAGGACGGGAAGGACGACGGTCACTGGAGCGCCTCGGGTACGTGGAGCTTCACCTGGAACGTCACCTTCACCTTCGGCTGACGGCTGAGACCGGCTGGGGAGGACCGGCTGGGACCGGCTGAGGTCAGTCCGCCCGTTGGCCGGCCGCGTCCTCGTGCGTGTAGTAGCGGTAGAACAGCACCGCGGCCACGGACGCCGCGACCGCCAGCGCGTTCCCGGTCGACCGCAGCACACTCGCCCCGGTCTGGCTGTACAGGAACCCGAACGCGATCCCCGCGAACGCGCCCCACGTCACCGCGTGCAGCTCGCGCTTCAGGCGCGGTGCCACCGCCCGTACGCCGATCAGCACGGCCATGAACGCCAGCGCGCTCACGAAGCCGAAGAGGACGTTCCAGCCGGTGATGGGACCGCCGTCGCGCCGGTTGGCCGCGGCCCAGAAGCCGTAGACCAGCCCGAGGACGACGGGCAGTGCCCGGTGCGTGGCCAGGTGGGTCCGGGCGCTGAAGATGTCGGGAAGCGTGGCATTGCCCGTTCCGCCCGCTCTGCCTGCTGTGCCCGTTCTGCCTGCTGTGCCTGCTCTGCCGGGGAAACCGGACGTCGTGTGAGCCATGAGCGTGCTCCTCACTTCTCGCCCCCGCCCTCCAGAGCACACCTGGGGAGGGCCACTGGCAAGTCGACAGAGGGCGCCGGCCGTGTTTCGCTGGGTTCCATGAGGCCGGTGCGCCCGGTGGGCACGGACGATAGTTCCGCCTTCCCGTCGCCCGTCTCCGTCCCGCGCGGCGCCGGCTGGGTGCCGCCGCTGGTGCTGCTCATCGGGATCGCGGTCCTCGACTGGAACACCACCGGCGAGTTCCGGATCATCTCCTGGATCGTGCTGGTGCCCGGGATCGCCGCCGCGCTCTGCCGGGTGGCCGGCACCGTCGTCTTCGCCGTCCTGTCCCTCGGCACCTATGTCGTCGTCGACGGCGCCTGGCCGCACCAGTACCAGACCGGGCTGCCCGACTTCATCCTCGTCGCCCTCGGCGGGCTGCTCGCCGTCCTCGCCTGCGCGGTCCGGCTGCGCGGGGAGCGGCGCATGCTGCACATGCGGGACGTCGTCGAGACCACCCGTCGTACGGTGCTGCGCCCGCTGCCGCCGGGCTGGGGCGGTCTCGACCACGCTGCGGTCTATCTGGCCGCCGACGCCGTCGCCCGCGTCGGCGGCGACTTCTACGACATCCAGCCCGGCCCGCACGGCACCCGGGTCCTCATCGGTGACGTCCAGGGCAAGGGGCTCGGCGCGGTCGAGGCCGCCGCCGCCCTGCTGGGCACGTTCCGGGAGGCCGGGTACCACGAACCGGCGCTCGCGGCCGTCGCGGAACGCCTGGAGGTACGGATGCTGCGGCACGGCCGGTACCGGGCGGCCGTCGGCCGGGGCGACGGCGACCGGTTCGCCACGGCCGTCCTCATCGGCTTTCCCCTGGAGCGAGGGGCCGGGCTCGTCGCCGAGGTCGTCAACTTCGGGCACGACCCTTCCCTGATCGTGTCCCCCGATGGTGTGCGGAGCCTGCCGCCGGGGGACGGACTCCCGCTGGGGCTCAGCGAGTTGACCCCGGGCGACGGCGGGCTGCCGTCCGTGGTGCGGGTGCCGCTCGCCGCCGGGGAGACGCTGCTCCTCGTCACCGACGGCGTCACCGAGGCCCGGGACACCGAGGGGGCGTTCTTCCCGCTGCGTGAACGCGTCGCCGATGCCGTCGCCGCCGATCCGCGGACCGCCGATCCGCAGCGCCTCGTGGCGTACGTACGGGACGGCACGCTGCGGCACTGCGGCGGGCGTCTCGCCGACGACACCACGGTGTTCGCGGTGCGTGCGGCGGGAGCACCGTCCGGTACAAGTCGTTCATAGAGGGCCATAGCCCTACCGGCAATCCCCCTTCGCAGTCGCACCGGTTACGGTGCTGCCTAGGCATGTGACCGACGTGAGGGGAGGGACCGTGGCAGGGGCGACGGGATCAATCGGCTCAACGACCGGAACCGCGCTGCTGCTTGCCGCCTCGCCCGTGGGCAAGGGCTGTCTCGTGGACGCGGCGTCCGTGCTGCCCGTTCTCGCCGCCGTCGCCCCCGCCGTGCTGGCCGGCACCGACACCGCGAACGTCGTCGAACTCGCCGATCCGCTGGAGCCGCAGGCCGTACTCACCCGGCTGCGTGCCGCCGCGGTGGCCCCCGGGCCGCTCACCGTCTACCTCACCGGGCAGATCCAACTCGACCGCAAACAGCACCTTCCGCATCTCGCCCTGGCTCGTACGACCCCCGCGACGGTCCGCTACACCGCGTTCCCGTGGCACTGGATCGCGGAGGAGCTGCGGTTGCGGGCGCCGGGGACCACGACCCTGTTCCTCGACCTGCACGCCGATGCCGCCGCGTGGCAGTACGTCACCGGGCGGCCGTTCGCTGCGGGGCGGGGGGTGAGCGTGTACGGGAGGGTGGCTCCGCCGCCGCCTCGGCGGGCGGTGGCCGTGCCGGCGTACATGCGGACGGTCGCGACGATTCTGCGCAGCGGGCACCGGCCGGATGCGGGGCAGTTGCATCAGCAGGCGCTCGGGCGGTTGTCGTCGGAGGGGGCGGCTTACGGGGATGTGGTGCTGGCGTGGGATGCGGTTGCGGGGGGCGGGGCGGGGGTTGACGCCGGGTTGGTTTCGCCCCCGCCGCCCCTACCCGTCCCATCCCTGGGGGCTGCGCCCCCAGACCCCCCTACGGCGCTGAACGGGCCTCGTCCTCGAACACCGGGTACAGCCGGAGAGGCAACGGGCCCGGTCGAAGAGGCAACCTTCCCTCTCGAAGAGGCACTGTCCCGAGTCGAAGGGGCGCCGTTCCCCGTAGAAGGGGCACTGTTTCCCGCCGTAGAAGCGCAGTCTCGCCCCGGAGCGGCAACGTTCCCCGTCGAAGAGGCGCCGTCTCGCCCCGAAGGGGCACTGTTCCCCGCCGGGGAGGCGCCGTTCCGCCCTGAAGGGGCACTGTTTCCCGCCGGGGAGG
>NZ_JAVFVX010000007.1:119532-149908 GCF_033441795.1 Streptomyces sp. ADMS
GAGGCGCCGTTCCGCCCTGAAGGGGCACTGTTTCCCGCCGGGGAGGCGCCGTTCCCCGTAGAAAGGGCACTGTTCCCCGCCGGAGAGGCGCCGTCTCGCCCCGGAGAGACACCGTTCCCCGCCAAAGAAACGCCGACCCGCATCGGAGTGGCCCCGTTCCGACCCGAGGCGGCGCCGTCCCGCGCCGGAGAAGCCCTGGGACAGACCGGCATGGCGTCGCGTCGAGCCGTACCCGCGAGGGGTAGTGATCCTCACTCCTTCATCACCTCCGCCGTTCAGGCCGGCCGGCACGGTGACGCCGATGCGCTTGCCGCCCAGTGGGAGCAGGCCGCGTTTCGTGATCATGGCCCCGCCTCCGAACAAGCGCTGCACTGGACCGAAGTCCGGGCCGATCTCGCGATGTTCGCCGGGGATCCGGCCCGGAGTTGTCGGGCCTGGCTCACCGTCGCCGGTACGCGGCTCCGTGCCGGCCAGGCGCCGGACTCACCAGCCGTCGAGGCGGCCGTCGACCGGGCGCACCACCAGTGGACGAGCCTCGGCGAGAGCGCGGACGCCCGTGAACTCGGGCCGGTGGTAGTCGAGTTGCGGCGACGGGTGCCCGGGCGCCGCGAAGGGGCCCTGCGGCATGCCGAGCGGTTGTTGGAGGGGCTGCGGATGGTGCGGGCTGTTCAGCGTGTGTCTGGTTGAGCGGTTGTTGGAGATGCTGCGGATGGTGTGAGCCGTTCAGCACGTACCCGGTTGAGCCACCGTTGGAGAAGCTGGGGATGCGCGGGGCCGTCCGGCGTGTGCCCGGTCAGGGCGCCGACAGCACAGTCAGTGCCCCCGACACCAGCGTCCGCACCCCCGGCGCCACCGTCGACAGGTCCGGTGCGAACAACGGGCTGTGGTTGCTCGGTACCGACGCGAGCTTCGCCATCAGGTCGTCGCCCCCCTCCGCCGCGTCCCACACCTCGGCCGGTGTCGTCGTCACGAACCAGTACGCGTACGGGAGTTGCTCCACCGCCAGGTGGGCGAAGTCCTCGCTGCCCATCGCCGGGCCGGGGTCGAGGACCGTGCCCGCGCCGAAGACCTCACGGTGGGCCTCGGCCACCTGTTCGTCGAGCGTCGCGTCGTTGACCGTCATGGGGAACGTCGCGCCGACCCGGATCTCGGGCTCGCGCGGGCAGCCCGCCGCCAGGCACTCGCCCTGGGCGATACGCCTGATCGCGGCCAGCATCCGGTTCCGTACGTCGGCTGACTGGGTGCGCAGGTTCAGGGCGATACGGGCCGTCGCCGGGATGATGTTGTGCCGGGTGCCCGCCTCGATCACGCCGACCGTCAGGACGGCGGAGTCGCGGGCCGCGATCTCGCGCGAGACGACCGTCTGGAGGCGCGTGACGACGTAGGCCGCCGTCACCACCGGGTCGACCGTCGTTTCGGGGCGGGAGCCGTGGCCCCCTCGGCCGTGCACGATCACGTCGACGTCCGTCGACGCCGACATGATCAGGCCGGGGATGTGCGGGTAGAGGCCGACCGGGCCCGGCGCCGCGTGTTGCGCCAGCAGCGCGTCCGGGCGCGGGAAACGGTCGTACAGGCCGTCCGCCACCATCGCCCGGGCGCCCTCGCCGGTCTCCTCGCCGGGCTGGGCTACCAGCACCAGCGTGCCGTTCCACGTGTCCCGGCCCGCCGACAGCGCCTGGGCGGCGCCCGCCAGCCAGGTCACGTGCAGGTCGTGGCCGCAGGCGTGCATCACACCGGGGACGGTCGAGGAGTACGGGAGGGCGGTTTCCTCGGTGACCGGGAGCGCGTCCATGTCGGCCCGGAGCAGGACCGTCGGGCCCTCGCCGTTGCGCAGGACACCCACGACGCCCGTGCCGCCCACGCCCTCCGTCGTCTCGTATCCCGACTTCCGCAGGGTTTCGGCGAACAGGCCCGCCGTGCGGTGTTCCGCCAGGGACAGTTCCGGGTGGCGGTGCAGGTCGCGGTAGAGGTCCTCCAGGGCCGGGACCGGGAGGTCGGCGGTGAGATCGAGCGCGGTGCGGGCGGCGGTAGAGGTCACGAGGGCAGCGTATGACGCCGACGCGGTGACCGGATCACTCGTTCGGCCGCGCACTCGCGGCCGTCGGCCGCCGCCGCTGGTATCCACGAGGGAGGGGGCTGGTAGTACCTGATCACCTACCGAAGGAAGACCACGCATGGTCACCACGACCCACGGCACCACCAGTCTCGCCATCGACTTCACCCAGGGGCTGGACGACGCCTGGTCGAAGATCGCCACGTTCGTGCCGAAACTCGTCGCGTTCCTCATCGTCCTGGCCATCGGCTGGTTCGTGTCGAAGCTGATCGCCCGTGTTCTGGACCGCGTCCTGCGCAAGGTCGGTTCGGAGCGGATGTCCGAACGGGCCGGTACGGCACGGTTGCTGGAGGATTCCGCGTACGACCTGACAGGGATCATCTGCAAGATCGTCTACTACGCGCTGATGCTGATCACCCTCCAGCTCGCGCTCGGCGTCTTCGGCACCAACCCCGTCAGCACGATGATCAACGACATCGTGGCCTGGCTGCCGCGCGGCATCGTCGCGGTCGTTCTCGTCGTCGTGGCCATGGCCATCGCCAACGCGGTGCGCGGGATCGTCGCCGGCGCGCTCTCGTCCGTCTCGTACGGCCGTACCGTCGCCACCGTCGTCTGGGGCTGCATCCTGGCGCTGGGCGTCATCGCCGCCCTCGGCCAGGCCGGCATCGCCCGCGACGTCACCCGGCCGGTGTTGTACGCGGCGCTCGCCACGGTCGCCGGAATCCTGATCGTCGGGCTCGGCGGCGGCATGATCGCGCCGATGCGGCACCGCTGGGAGCGGATGCTGACGACGGCCGAGCGGGAGACCGTGACCGCCAAGGGGAGTGTCAGCGCCTATCAGGCGGGCCGCGCGGACGCCCTCGCCAACCAGCCGGTCCGGGAGAGGAGCGAGAGCGGCAGCGAGAGGAGCGACCTGCCCCCGCGTTCGAACGACATGTAGCCGGGAGGGACGACGGGGCCGGCAAGTGGTGCCGCCGGTGGGACGGGGCGGGGGAGTTCTGGTCCCACCGGCGGCTGCTGTCGACGGCCTGGGTGTCAGGCCGGGTGTCAGAACGCGGGTACCGCCGACGGGCGGGCCTTGTTGATGTTGCTCTGGAGGTTTCCGGTCAGCGGGAAGTTGGCGGCGCCCCACTTGGAGTTCCACAGCGCGTTGCGCGGCGTGGCGGCCATGTTCTCCATGCTGACCAGGCCCGGCCGGTCCCAGCCCCCGTTGCCCCAGGCCTCCGCGGTCTCGCCCCACTTGGCGAAGCGGAAGGCGTGCGTGCTCGCGCCGTCCTTGTGGTAGACGATCTTGACGCGGTTGCCGTCCATCGGCACCTCGTTGATCGGGTGGGTGCTGTAGCCGCCGTGGCGGGAGGCGGCGAGGTAGCTGGGCCGCTCGGCGCCCTGCTTCTGGAAGACGACGACGGACTCCCAGTCGTGGCGGTGGCCGAAGGCGTCGGCGCCGGCCAGCGTCTGGTCCTTCTCGAAGTAGAGCGCGTAGACGTACGCGCACCAGCCGTTCTTGCACCAGCTCTGCGTGTACGTGTTGGCCTTGCCGAGGTGGTTGGTCCGGCAACCGCCGGTGATCGACCCACTGTTGTTGAGGCCGCCGTTGAGCTTTCCGCCGGCGTCGACGGCCGCCGCGGGGAAGCAGCTGTCCGAGTCGTAGTCGAAGAGCGGCATGTACTTGTTCTGGAAGGTGCCGGCGCTCGCCGGCAGGGGGTTCAGGATCGCGGCGGACGCGCTCGTCGAGATGCCGACGGTCAGTGCGCCGGCGCTGACCGCGACGAGCGCGGCCCTGCCGAGACGGGACGTCCTGCTGGTGTGCGTGGCTGCCTTGGACATTGCGGGTTGCTCTCCACTTGGTCGTGCCGGGAACACGGCTCGGTCGTGCCGTTCGTCCGGCGTGGCGGGACCGAGACTGGCAGCCGGAAAGTTGACTGGCACCCCTTTCGTCAGGCCGTTCAATTCCGTCGTCGGGTGTTCGTGTTCACCGCCCCGTCCGTTTTCCTTGTGAACAGGTATGCCGCTCGGACCGTTTTTCCCTGTGATGTGACTCCTGTGCCGTATGAGGATGGGGAGGGAGGAGTTCATGGGGCGTCCCGAGAGACCTGTGGACCCGCAGGCCGGTCCCGTACAGAGGTTCGCCCATGAGCTGCGGGAGTTGCGGCGGACGGCGGGCGGGCCCTCGTACCGGCGGATGGCCGAGGCGGCCGGGTTCTCCGCGGCGACGCTGTCCGAGGCGGCGCGCGGGGAGCGGCTGCCGTCGCTCGCGGTGGCCCAGGGGTACGTACGGGCGTGCGGGGGCGACCCGGGTGAGTGGGAGCCGCGCTGGAAGGACGCCGAGACGGAGGTGGCGTCCGCCGCCCGTGACGAGGACGGGGAGGCCGCGGCGCCGTACCGGGGGCTGGCCCCCTTCGGGCAGGACGACCGGGAGCTGTTCTTCGGGCGGGACGAACTGGTCGGCGAGCTGCTGCGGCTGGTGCGGGAGCACAGGTTCGCCGTGGTCTTCGGGGCGTCGGGGAGCGGGAAGTCGTCGCTGCTGCGGGCCGGGCTGATACCCCGCCTCCGGCAGGAGAGCGCCGGCGGGGAGCGCCCCGGCCCTGCCGTACTGCGGGTCTTCACCCCCGGGGAGCGGCCCGCCGAGACGTACGGGCACCTGCTGGCCCCGAAGCACGGGGACCCGGAGAGCTGGGTGGTGATCGACCAGTTCGAGGAGGTCTTCACCCTGTGCCACGACCGCGCCGAGCGGGCCCGGTTCCTCGGCCTCCTGCTGGCCGCCCGCGACCCGGACACCCGTTTGCGTGTACTCGTGTCCGTACGGGCCGACTTCTACGCCCGCTGCGCCGAGCACCGGGAGCTCGCGGACGCGCTCGGCGGGGCCGGGCTGCTGGTCGGGGCGATGACGGCGGAGGAACTGCGGGAGGCGGTGACCAGACCGGCGGCGGCCGTCGGGCTCCTGGTCGAACGGGAACTGACCGCGCGGATCGTCGAGGAGGTCCTCGACCGGCCTGGCGCGCTGCCGATGCTGTCGCACGTGCTGCTGGAGACCTGGCGCCGGCGCCGGGGCCGGATGCTGACGCTGGCCGCGTACGAGGCGGCGGGCGGGGTGCGCGGGGCGATCGCGGCGAGCGCGGAGGAGGTGTACGGGCAGCTGTCCCCCGCCCAGGCGCGCAGCGCCCGCCAGTTGCTGCTGCGGATGGTCGAGCCGGGGCAGGGCAGCGCCGACACCCGGCGCCCGCTGACCCGGGCCGAGCTGGCCGAGTGGAGCACCGACGACCAGGTGCCCGTGGTGGTGGAGCGGCTGGCCCGGGCACGGCTGGTGACGGTCGACGAGACGGGCGTACAGCTGGCGCACGAGGCGCTGATCACCTGCTGGCCGAGGCTGCGCGACTGGATCGAGGCGGACCGGGAGTTTCTGCGCCACCATCGGCGGCTGGCCGAGGAGACCAGGCTGTGGCTGGAGCACGACCGTGACCCGGGCGCGCTGGTCCGGGGCAGCAGGCTGGCCCGCGCCGAGGAGCTGTTCGCCGGTGAGCGGGCCGGGGAACAGGGACGGCTCACCCCGACCGAGCGGGAGTTCCTCGCCGCAGCGCTCGCCGCCCGCGAGGCGGAGCGCCGGGCGGCGACCCGTACCGCCCGGCGCTCCCGCGTCCTCGTCGCCGCGCTGTCCGCCGTACTCGCGGTGGCCCTGATGGGCGGGCTCGCCGCCTGGCACCTGACCGTCGACAACGAGCGCCACCGCACCGGCACCGCCGCGCGCCGGGTCGCGGAGGTCGCCGACGCGATGCGGACGACCGATCCGCGCACCGCGATGCTGCTGGGCGTCGCCGCCTGGCGGATCGCGCCGCTGCCCGAGGCCCGCCGCGCCCTGCTCGGTTCCCTCGCCCAGTCGGAACACGCCGTCTTCACCGACCCGGCGCCGGGCGACGGCCCGGCGCGTTTCCTCGCCGACTCCGGCCGTACGCTGCTCAGCGTCGACGGCGGTACCTGGCGGACCTGGGACGTGGTCGACGCCCGCCCGGTCGCCTCCGGCCGGCTCCCGGCCGGTGAGGTGGTCGCGGCAGGTCCCGACGCCCGGGTCCTCGCGGTCGCCGGTGACGCAGGCATCCGCCTGTGGGACACGGCCGCCGACCGCTGGACCGGCGACCCGCGCCCCCTCCCCTTCACCTCCGTCACCGACATCGCGGCGGGCGGCTACGTCGTGAGCGACATCGACGACGACCGGGTACGCCTGCGGTCCGTCACCGACGGCAGGGTGCTGTTCGAGGAACGGGTGGCGGGCGGCCTGATGACCCCGGCCGTGAGCGCCGACGGCCGTCTGGTCGCCGTCTGTGCCGGGGGCCGGTTCCCGCAGGTCTGGGACATCGCCCGTCACCGCACCCGGCCCGGCCCGTGGGAGCGGACCGCCGGCCTGTGCGAGGAGGCGGAACGGACGGCCCTGGTGTTCGGTGCCGACGGCAGGAGGCTCGCCGCGCTGTCGGAGTCCGGCGTACGGGTCTGGGACACGGCGTCCGCCCGCGAGGTCGCGCACCTCGACGAACCGGGCGCGGAACGGGCCGCGTTCACCCCGGACGGCACGTTCCTCGCGACCGCCGACGGCGCGGAGATCCGGGTGTGGAGGCTGTCGGACCCGGCCGCTCCCGTGTTCCGGCACCCTCTCGACAACCAGCACCTGTACGGCCTTTCGTGGGACCCTGCCCGCCGGACCGCCCTGCGCTACCTCGAAGGCGGCGCCGTCCACTGCCTGGAACTGGGGAAGGCGGTCACGCCCCGCTGGCGCGAGACCCCGGTGACGGCGGTACGCGTGAGCCCGGACGCACGTACCTACGCCACCGCCGAACTCGTCGGGGACCGCCACCGTTTCGAACTCCGGGCCACCTCCGACAGCCGCCTGCTGCGCACCCTCCCCGCCCCGCCCCCGCCCGTGTCGGCCGACCCCGCCGAGCCGGTGATTCCGGAACACATGGTCGCCCTGCTCGCGTTCAGCCCCGACGGCAGGGCGCTCTCGTACGGGGTCTCGGCCCCCGGCAGGGAGGCGTCCCCGCAGCGCTTCACGGTCTGGGACCTGGCCCGCGACCGGGCCCGGGCCACCCTGGAACTCGCGGCCCCCGAGGCCGTCGCCCCGGTGGTCGCCCTGGCCCTGGGCCCGGGCGGCGACACCCTGTACGCGGCCCGGCTGCCGGTCCTGGGTGATGTGAGCGACGAGGCGTGGGACACCGGAACCGGCCGCCGGGCGACCGTTTTCACCGGCCTGTCCAGCACCCACCTGGCCGTCCACCCCGGCGGCGGCCTCCTCGTCGGCGACAACCGCAGCGCCCGCCTGCCCGCCGGGAACGTCGCCGGAGAGGGCCTCGTCCAGGGCGAACAGATCGGCGCCCTCGCGTTCGCCGCCGACGGTTCACGCCTCGCGGCGGGCGACCTGACCGGCAGGGTCGCCCTGTGGGACGGTGAGTTGAGGGACCGTACGGGCATCCTGCGCAACGTCTTCCCCGCTCCCCTGGGTGAGGAACCGGAAGCGGTGAGCGCGCTGGCCGTCAGCCCCGACGGCGCCACCCTGGCCGTCGGGGGCAGTACCGGCACACTCCAGCTCTGGGACATCGCCACCCAACAGCCCCTGGGCGGCCCCCTGACCACACCGGGCGAGCCGGTCGACACCCTCGCCTTCGGCCCCGGCAGCGGCACGCTGTACGCGGGGAGCGCACATGTCCCGCTCCAGCGGTACGCCGTCGACCCGGAACGGGCGGTCGCCCGGGTGTGCGCACGGGCCGGCGCCGGAGCGGACCTCTCGCGGGAGCAGTGGCGGACGTACGTGCCGGAGATGGCGTACCGCGGGGTGTGCGTCAGCTGAACGGGTCGAGGGTGATGTACGCCGTCCGCGGGGCGCCGTCGTTGACCAGCGACTCGTGGTTGCCGACGTCGTCGAAGGCGAAGGCGTACGCGCCCTAGTCGGCGCGCTCGGTGAGGAGGTCGTGCCGATGGGCCAGCCAGCTGATGGCGGTGAGGCGGCACACCGCGTAGTCGTGCCCGACGGGTTCGCGCCAGTCGAGTTCGTCGAGCGCGTCGAGGAACCCGAGGGCGTAGTCGGCGAGGTCTTCGCGGTGCGGCCGGCGGGGGACGAGCCCGGGGCCGCCGGCCGCGATCCGTTCCCTGATCTCGGCGACGTGCTGGTCCACGGCCGCCGTGAAGGCAGGCTCGAACGCGAACTCCGCGAAGCGGGGCGCGAACGCGCTGCTGATTCTGGCCAGAGGGGACATTGCTCCAAGGTATGTGGGAGAAGGGGGAGGAAGGAGAGGGGTATGTCATGGTTTCCGTCACACCGGCTCCTTGCTCTCGCACTCGAACCAGACGGTCTTTCCGGTACGTGTGGGATGCGTGGGCAGGCTGTACCAGCCCCAGCGGTCGGTGACGGCCTCGACGATCAGGAGTCCGCGCTCGCGTTCTTCATCCACAGCTGTGGAAAACTCCGGGCCCCGCGGTTCCGTGTCGGTGACCTCGACGAGAACCCCGCCAGGTCGCCGCAGCATCAGTACGGTGGCACGCCGGTCGGGGACATGCCGTAGGACGTTCGAAACCAGCTCGGTCAGGGCGAGGGTGGCCGAGTCGGCGAGGTCGGGCATGCCTCAGGAGTCGAGGTACGCCCGCAGGATGCACCGCAGGTGCCGGGCCGAGTGGTCACCGAGGGTGAAGTTCATGCCGTACCTCGGCCCAAGTGGGCTTTCGTCCAGGTCGGTTGCGTCAGTTGCGTGATTCACGTCACCAGAGTGAGGTGGCGTGGTTACGCTGGGCTACCTCGTGAATCCAGCTATGTGAAGCGTCGGTTTGGAGGTGGCCCGCCGTGCCCAACATCCGCGAACTCGACCCCAGTGCGTCTCCGCTGGACTACTTCGGCTTCGAGCTACGGAGGAAGAGAGAGGAAGCGGGCCTCACCCAGGGGGAGTTGGGTGCGTGCATCTTCTGTACGGGATCACTGGTGGGCCAGGTCGAGACGGCGAGGAAGGTCCCGACCAGGGAGTTCGCGGAACGGGTGGACGCGGCACTGGGAACGGACGGGGAGTTATCGCGGTTGGTGGGGTTGGTGCTGCGGAGCCAACTGCCGACTTGGTTTCAGGCATACGCGGAGATGGAGGCGAGGGCCACGTATATCTCGTCTTACCAGGCTCAGTTGATCGACGGGCTTCTGCAATCGGAGGCGTACGCGCGCGCAGTTCTGGGTGTCCGAGGCGGTGACGATCTCGACGCGAGCGTGGCCGCGAGGCTGGATCGTCAGCGGCTCCTAGCGCGCCAGGACCCGCCGCTGGTGTGGGTGGTGCTGAGCGAGGCGGTGCTGTACCAGACGGTCGGCGGCCAGGAGGTCATGCGAGAGCAACTCGCCCACCTGTTGGACTTCTCGGCGGACGGGTGGACACAGATTCAGGTGCTGCCATTCGGAGCAGGCCAACACCCGGGAATGATGGGCGCGTTCAACCTGCTGCGCTTCGACAGCGATCCGGACCTCGTCTACACGGAAGACTTCGTCCAAGGCCATATGACGGCCGATCCAAGCAAGTTCAGGGAAGGCTCCCTCCGTTACGATCAACTGAAGGCTGCTGCCCTCTCGGTTGGCGACTCGGCGGCGCTGATCGCGCGCGTAATGGAGGAACGGTATGGGCATCAACCAGGACCTGTCGGCCGCGCGGTGGCGTAAGTCCAGCTACAGCGGCGACACGGGCGGGCAGTGCGTCGAATGCGCCCCCCTCGGCACCGCAGCCTGGCGTAAGTCGTCGTACAGCGGCACCAGCGGCGGCGACTGCGTCGAAGTAGCCGCAACCCCCCTCGCCCCCCACATCGCAATCCGCGACTCAAAGGCCCCCGACCTGGGCGCTCTCACGCTCACGCCGGAGGCCTTCGTCGCGTTCGTCAGCTGGTCAGGATGACGAGCTGCTGGGTCGCCCAGGACATCCCGACGTAGCGATCCTCTTTACCCCTCTTCGCGCACCTCCCGGTTCGGCCGATTCCTACATCGCCCCTTTGAGTCGCACTTGGGGACTATCGGTACGGCCTCGTTTCGTTCAGTGGAAGAAGACTTCCATTGACGGGCCGGTTACGTGTGCGGCATTTGGGAGAAACAACCCGCCCGTTCTCTTTACGTCATCCGGCGCCATCGTGGCGGCCCGCGCAGGAAGAGAACGCGATGACGGACACGGCCAGAGACCCCGGCGGAGATACGGAGACCGCGGACAGGGAGGGCTACTCCCCCCGCCTCTACAACGAGGATCTCGCCCCGGCCACCGAGCGCAAGTGGGGCGCGTTCAGCATCTTCAACGTGTGGACCTCGGACGTACACAGTCTGTACGGCTACTTCCTCGCCGCCAGCCTGTTCCTCGTGGCGGGCAACACGTTCAAGTTCCTGATCGGCATCGGCGTCGGATCGCTGATCATCTACTACCTGATGACGCTGATCGGAAAGGCGGGCGTGCAGACGGGCGTCCCGTACCCCGTCCTGGCCCGTGCCTCCTTCGGCACGTTCGGTGCCAACGTCCCCGCGCTCGTCCGGGCCGTGGTCGCCACGTTCTGGTACGGCGCCCAGACCAGCGCGGCGGCGGGCGCCATCGTCGCCTTCCTGATCCGCTACGACGGCCCGAAGGACCTGCACGAGACGACCACCCTCTTCGACCACACCGGCCTGGAAGTGATCTGCTACCTGGTTGTCTGGGCGGCCCAACTGCTGATCATCAGCAAGGGGATGGAGACGGTCCGCCGGTTCCAGGACTTCGCGGGCCCCGCGGTCTGGCTGATGATGCTGGTGCTGGCGGTGGCCCTGTCGGTGAAGGCGGGCACGCTGTCCCTCTCCATCGACATGCCGGCCAAGGATCTGGCGGCGCTGGCGAAGAGCGCGACCGGCCTGGACGTGACGCCGGGTTCGTTCGCCGCGATAGCGGCGATAGCGGCGACCTGGGTGACGTACTTCGCCGCGCTGTTCCTGAACTTCGGTGACTTCGCCCGTTTCACGCCGGACGAGAAGACCCTGAAGAAGGGCAACGTCTGGGGCCTGCCGGTCAACCTGATCCTGTTCTCACTGGTGGCGGCGCTGACAACGGCCTCCGCGAGCAGGGTGTACGGCGAGGTCATCCTCGAACCGGCGGCGATCTCGGCGAAGTTCGACAGCGCGTTCCTCGTCCTGCTGGCCGCACTGACCTTCGCGGTGGCGACCCTGGGCATCAACGTCGTCGCCAACTTCGTCAGCCCGGCCTTCGACTTCGCCAACGTGGCCCCGAAGCACATCACGTTCAAGCGCGGTGGCCTGATCGCGGCGGTCATCGCGCTGCTCCTCTACCCCCTCCACCCCTGGGACAACGCCCCGAGCTTCGTCAACGCCATCGGCTCGACGATGGGCCCGATCTTCGGCGTGGTGGTCGTCGACTACTACCTCCTGCGCAAGGCCCGGCTGAACGTCCCCGACCTCTACAGGGAGGACGGCGAGTTCCGCTTCCAGGGCGGCTGGAACGTACGCGCCTTCGCGGCGGCGGCAGTCGGCGCGATCTTCTCCAGCATCCTCCCGACGTACGGGCCCGCGGGGTACGGGGCGGCGCTGGGACCGTACTCGTGGTTCATCGGGGTGCTGGTCGCCGGGACGATCTACTTCGGGGTGAGCGGGGGCAAGAGCCCGCTGATGGGTCGGCAGCGGTCGGGGACGCCTGCGGCTTGAGAAGGAAGGGGCCGGCGGCCTGCGGAAACGTGACAGCACTCTCGTTCGAGTGAATGGTTCCGGATTCGGTATTCGGGTCGCCGGTCTACTCTGGGACTGTCGCGCTGAGCGAAGGAGGTCTGACATGGCGACGGCGGAGCCGATCATCATGCCGGGTTACCAGGGCGAGGCCATTCACGGTCCGTACGACGATCCTGATGATCCCGATGGCGAGCGCTACGAGAGGCGTATGCGTGAGTACCTGGGCGGCGCGAGCGTCGAGCAGGCCTTCGAGCTGTTCAGTGCGGCTGCCCCTGAGGGCTGGCGCGTAGAGCTGGTCGAAGGGGAGATCTATGTGGTGCCACCGGCGAATGGGGAGCACGAGGAGATTGTGTCGGAGCTCAGCGGGCAGGTCCGGGACCACGACAAGGGGCTGGGCCGCTATACCGGCATCGGCCTGAACGTTCCCGGAGCCTCCGAGACCGGCCATGTCATCCCCGACCTGGTCGTCGCCCCCAAGGGCAGCTTCGACGACGAGGAGGAGTGGCACGGGTCGGAGGCCGTACTCCTGGTCGCCGAGGTCACCTCCACCTCGACCGCCGCCCGCGACCGTGACAAGAAGATCCGCGGCTACGCCCGTGCCGACATCCCCGTCTACCTGCTGATCGACCGGGAGGAGGGCGAGGTGCTGGTGTACTCCGAACCGTCGGGCGACGACTATGCCAAGAGCCTGAAGCACAAACTGGGCCTGACCGTGCCCCTGCCCGCGCCCCTGGGGTTCGAGCTGGACACGGCGGAGTTCTGAGCGCGGGCGAGGTTCCGGCGGTTCTGATGGTCCGCTGGAACTGACGGTTCCCTACCCCGGCCGACCCGGAGCCTGGCCCAGTTCCTGGCTCAGTGGCCCGGCATGGTGCGGCTCCGCCGCCCGCGCCGGGCCCGCGTTCGCTGCGATGATGAGTGTGGCGGCGGCGGCGATCGCCGCGCAGACCGCTCTGAAGTGTGAGAGCACGGCAACCTCGCAACAACAGCGACGTATTAAGCACGTTTAACCCGGGGCTTAACGTAGGGGTTGACTGACCTCAACGGCAAGTAGGTGCAAGGGAGTTGGCCGATGGCGGAGCGGGACGACCCGGAAGTCATCGGGCGCAGGGTGCAGCGGCTGCGCATCGAGCAGGGGCTGACCCAGAAGCAGTTGGCGGAGCCCGCCTACACCCCCGCCTACATCTCCACCCTGGAGGCAGGCCGCGTGCGGGCCTCCGACGAGGCTCTGCGGCACATCGCCGAGCGACTCGGGGTGGCGTACGAGGAGCTGGTGACCGGGCGTCCGGCCCACCTCGCGACGGGTCTTCGGCTACGCCTCACCGACGCCCAGCGCACCCTCGCCACCGGCGAGACCGAGGCGGCGGCCAAGCGGTACGGGGAGTTGAGGGACGAGGCCGCGCGGCTCGGGCTGGTGGCGGAAGAGGCGACCGCGCTGCTCGGGCTCGGGGAGTGCGGGGTGGAGACCGGGGATCTCGCGGCCGCCCAGGAGTACTTCGAGCTGGCCGAGCGCTGTCTCGCCGACGAGCCGCTGACAGGGCGGGTGCCTGCCCTGCGTGGGCGGGCTGTCGCTCATTACCTCGCCGGTGAACTCCGTTACTCCGTATACCTCCTTGAGTCCACGATCGACGAGCTGAACCGCGGTGGGCTGCACGATCCGGACGCGCTGCTGCCCCTCTACGCCAGCTCCATCGCCCCCTACATGGACATGGGCGCCCACGCCCGTGCGGCCCAGGCGGCCGAACTCGCCCTCGCGCTCGCCCCGCAGGTGCGCGATCCGGCGCTGGTCGCCCGTATGCACCGGCAGGTGGCCCGGACGATGCTCGCCGAGGGGCGGTACGCGGAGGCCGACGCCTCGCTGGGCAAGGCCGCCGACCTGTACCGGCAGCTGCAGATCCGTACCGAGCTGGCCAACTGCCACTGGATGCGCGGGTATCTGTACGCCCAGCAGGGCGAACTCGCCAGCGCGGAGGCCGAGTTGAGGGAAGCGCAGGCCATGCTGTCCGCCAAGCGCGCCGCGCTCTACAGCAGCCAGGTCACGGTCGAGCTGGCCGACGTACTGCACCGGCGCGGCAAGTCCGAGGAGGCGGCGGCGCTGCTGCAGGACGTACTCGGGGATTTCTCGTCGGAGCGCGGTGCCATGCACTCGGCGGCCGCCCACCGGCTGCTCGGCATCATCGCCGAGGACGCCCGGGACACCGAGCGGGCGGAGGAGCACTACGTACGCGCCCTCAGCGTCCTGGAGCGCGCGGGCGCCGCAGGAGACCTCGCCGACCTGTGCCGGCTGCTCGGTGATCTGCTGCGCCGGACCGGGCGGGTCGAGGCCGCGCTCGACGCCTACCGGACGGGACTGGGCCACCGTACGGCCCCGGGGACCACCACCCTCGGCCCGGCGCCCGCACAGCCTCCTCTCTGAGCAACCGTGGGTGGCGCACAGTGCGGGCGGTTACCCTTCGGCCGGACCTGTGAACACCTGAGCGGGACGGTACGAACGCGTGGACAGCGAGCACAGCGGATACGACGGCGGTCGGAGTGTGGCCGACGGGCTGCGACTCGTCGTACGCGCGTTCGTGTACGCCGTGGTCGGCGGCATCGCGCTGATCGCGATCGTGACCGTCGCCTCCGTACTCGGGCCGACCCTCGCCCTGGACCTGTACACGCCTGCCGTGGCCGCCTGGTGGACGGTGTTCACGGCGATCGTGGTGCAGGGGGTGCCCTTCCTGCTGCTGGGCACGGTGGTGTCGGCGGCGATCGGGGCGTTCGTACCGGAGAAGGTGTTCACCCGGCTGCTGCCGCGCAACCAGGCGCTCGCCGTGCCGATCGCGGGCGCGGCGGGGGTCGTCCTGCCGGGGTGTGAGTGCGCGTCCGTGCCGGTGGCGGGGAGTCTGATGCGGCGCGGGGTGGCCCCGGCCGCGGCGCTCGCGTTCCTGCTCTCCGCCCCGGCGATCAACCCCGTGGTGCTGGTGGCGACCTCCATCGCCTTCCCCGGGCAGCCACAGATGGTGCTCGGGCGGCTGGTGGCCTCCCTGGCCACGGCGGTGGTCATGGGCTGGCTGTGGGCGCGGTTCGGGCGGGAGGAGTGGCTGCGGAAGCCGACGTCGGCGAGCGGGTCCTCGTCCTCCGGCTGGCGCGCGTTCCTGCCCGGGCTGCAGCACGACTTCCTGCACGCGGGCGGCTTCCTGGTGGTGGGCGCGGGGGCGGCGGCGACCTTCAACATCGTCGTACCGAGGTCCGTGCTCGACGTGTTCACCGGCTCGGCGTGGCTGTCGGTGCTGCTGCTCGCCGTACTGGCGGTGGTGCTGTGCGTGTGCAGCGAGGCGGACGCCTTCGTGGCCGCGTCGCTGAGCGGCTTCTCGCCGACGGCCCGGCTCGCCTTCATGGTGGTCGGCCCGATGGTCGACCTCAAGCTGATCGCCCTCCAGGCTGGCACTTTCGGACGGTCCTTCGCCGTCCGGTTCTCGTCGGTGACATGGGTGGTCGCGGTGACGAGCAGCGTGGTCGTCGGGGGGTGGCTGCTGTGAGGCGGTACGGGCCTGCGGTGCTGTTGCTGCTGACGGGCGGGGCGGTGCTGAGGATCGCGCTGTTCAGCGAGCTGTATCTGAGGTACGTGCAGGAGGGGCTGCGGCCGTACCTGGTGGTGTCCGGGGTGGCGCTGGTCGTGCTGGGGGCGCTGGCCGTCGTGGCACGGCGCCGCGACGAGGACGACCGTGACCGGGGGTGCGGTGACGGGGGGTGCGGTCACGATGGCCGGGGGTGCGATGACCAGGCGCCCGACCACGACGACCACGGGCACAGTCACGCTCACGGGCCCCGGGTCGCCTGGCTGCTCACCCTCCCCGCCCTCGCGCTGCTCCTCTTCCCGCCGCCCGCCCTGGGCTCGTACAGCGCGGACCGGGAGGCGGCTCAGCGGGCCGCGCAGGGCGTGGGTACCTTCCCCGCGCTGCCCGCCGGGAATCCGCTGGAGCTGACGATCGGCGAGTTCGGCTCGCGCGCGATCTTCGACAGCGGAGCGTCCCTGAAAGGCCGTACCGTCCGCCTGACCGGCTTCGTCACCCACGGGGACGACGGCACCTGGTACGTCACCCGCCTCCTCGTCTCCTGCTGCGCGGCCGACGCCACGACGAGCAAGGTCGAGATACGCGACGCCGACGCCCCGGTCACGGACACCTGGGTCACGGTCACCGGAACGTGGGTGCCGAAGGGGAGGCTGGGGTCGGACGCGGCGTGGCCGCCGGTGCTGGACGCGGGGTCCGTGAAGAAGATCGCGGCGCCGGCGAATCCGTACGAGAAGCGGTGACGTTCGCCCGGAACCGAGCGGCGGTGAGCCGTGGGGAAAGGAACGGACCAGGGGAGGACGCTGTTCCGGGAGGCCTTCGGGACCTCCTGGAAACAGCCGACAGAAGCTCCATTCCTGCTATTTGGGGCCATTGATGGCTGTCCGGCGCTAGGGTTCCCTTGATGCGCAAGGTGTGGTGCGTGTCACATGTCACTACGGTGCATCTGGGGGGCCTCGTGCACGAGATGGTCAAGGGCGCCAATGTCGGCCTGGCGGCGCTGAGCGAGGACGTCGGCTCGGTGATGGTGAGACTGAGCTGGAGCAGCCCGACGGGGGAGGGAGACGCGGATGTGTCCGTCCTGCTGCTGACCGCCGACGGCAAGGTCCGCAGCGACGGGGACTTCTACTTCTACAACAATCCCGTCGCCGCCGACGGCAGTGTGCAGTTGCTGGGCAAGGCACCTACGGCCGACGGCAACGAGGACCGCATCACCTTCGACCTGACGGCGATCGCGGACGACGCCGAGCGGATCGTCGTGGCGGCGAGCCGCTACGAGGGCGCCCGGTTCTCCGAGTTGCACGACCTGCGTCTGACGCTCGCCGACGGCGCCGGCGAGAGCCTGCTGCGCTTCTCCGTCGAGAATCCCGGCGAGGTGGGCGCGCTGCTCTTCGGCGAGTTCTACCGGCGGGGCGGGGACTGGAAGTTTCGGGCGATCGGCCAGGGGTACGAGTCCGGACTCGCGGGCCTGGCAACGGACTTCGGCGTCGACATCGACGACGATGCGGAGGAAGTGGAGGAGGCGGACGAGAAGCAGGACGCGCAGGCCGTGCCGGTGACGGAGGAGCAGGCCGAGCCCCTGCCGGCCATCCCCACGCAGCCGACGAGCGAGCGCCCCGCACAGCCCGCGCCCCCGGATCGGCCCGTATCCCCGGAGCAGTCGCCGGCCAAGGCCGCGCCGCGGCCCCGTACCGCGAAGAAGAAGGTCACGCTGCCCAAGGTGGCCAGGAAGTCCCTCGCCGAGAACGACTCCTGGCGGGTGGCGAGACTCTTCCCCGCCTCCGCCCTCAAGAGTGACCGTGAGCGCGAGACCCGGGCGACCTCGGTGCTGTTGTCGGTGATGGCCCAGGTCCCGGAGTTCGGGCGGCGGTTGACGGCCGCGTTCGGGGCGCCCTCCGGTCGGATGGAGACCTTCACGGAGGTCACGCTGCCCAACGGCGACACCCCGCGCCGCCCCGACGGTGTGATCCGGGTCGAGCGGGCAGGCAAGCTGTGGACGGCGCTGGTCGAGACGAAGACGAACGGCAACTCCCTCAAGCCGGACCAGGTGCAGGCGTACGCGGACATTGCCGCCCGGCGCGGCTACGAGGCCGTCATCACCCTGTCCAACGACGTCGAACTCGACGGCAGCCCGCTCATCGAGGTCAAGATGGACGGCCGGCGCAAGCACAAGGTCGCCCTCTGGCACCTGTCCTGGGCCGAAGTCGCCCACCAGGCACAGATGTTGATCCGCCACGAGGGCGTCGGCAACGCGGCGCACGCCTGGCTGCTCCAGGAACTGCTGCACTACCTGCAGCACGAGAACTCCGGCTGCCACGGCTTCCAGAACATGGGCCCCGCCTGGGTCCCCGTGCGCAACGGGATCGACGACGAGACCCTGTGCCAGGGCGACTCCCGCGCGGTCGATGTCGTCGAGAGCTGGGAGCGGCTGGTCCGGCAGGTGTGCCTGCGGCTGGGCGGCGAACTCGGCCAGAAGGTACTGCCCGTGCAGCGGGCGAAACGCGGCAGCGATCCACGCACACGCCGCGCCGACCTGGCCGACCGGCTGTGCGGCGACGGCCGGCTGGAGGCCGAACTCCGTATCGAGGGCACACCCGGCATCCTCGCCCTCTGCGCCGACCTGCGTACCGGCAAACTGCGTACGTCCATCGAGATCCCCGCTCCCGAACAGGGCTACCCCCTCACCTGGACCAAGCGGCTCGTCCGCCAACTCGCCGACGCTCCCGCCGATTTGCACGTCGAGGCGCTGCTCTCCGGCCAGGCGCCCGGTCCCCGAGGCACCCTGGAACGGCTCCGCCCGGAACCGGCCGACCTCCTCCCCAAGGACGGCACGCCGATCACCGGCTTCCGCCTGTCCCTCTTCCGCGGCATGGGCAACACCCGCGGCAACGCCGAGTCCGGCTTCATCCGCAGCGTCGACGAGTCCGTGGACCGCTTCCACGCCCACGTCGTCGTCCAACTGGACCGCCGTACGTCGTCCTCGTCCCGTATGCGGGAGTCGGTCGCCGCGGGCTGATGGCGACCGCACCACGCGACGCGGCGCTCTGGCCTGTCGGCTCCGCAACTTCCGTACGGGTCCATGCACACGCGGTGCTTCAGCGCTGCCTGGCGCTGCGACACGTCGAGATGGCCGGCGCCGGCAGCCAGTGGCTGAGGATCGCGCCCATAGAGGCCGTCGTGCCCCAGCCGTACGCCGCGGAGAAGTCGGCGGGGGTGTGCAGAGACGTATGTGCCGTGCACCTCGATCGTCGGGTCGGTCGAGTGGTCGGTGGCGATCACGCGCCGGCCTCCAGGCCCATGGAGACCAGGGTGATCGTCGCGTGGACGAGGCCTGTTGAGCAGGCCGGTGAGGCCACCCACTCGTAGGCCGGGTGCACTCGCTTCACCAGTTCGCGGAAGGCCGTCACGAAGACGATCGGGAAGGCGAGCGCGAAGATCCCGGTCAGGAGGCCGGCCAGGACGTTCGCGTCCGGGGGCGGGCCCGAGTGGATGAAGTAGAGGGTGGGCGGCGCGAGCAGGAGGCAGGCCTGGATCGCGGGTCAGTAAAGGTCCTGGTCCTCTTCCTGCTCCGAGCCCTGATCCGGGTTCTGGTCCTGGTCCTGCGCCTGTTCCCAGTCCTGCCCCTCTCCCTCGCTCTCCCCTTCCTGCTCCTGCGGCTGGACCGGGGCCGGTGTCGGTGTCGGTGTCGCGCTCCGGCCCTGCACCGGCGTCTGGGGCGGGGCCGGGCTCTCCTGCCTGGTCTGCTTCAGGCGTTCGGCGCCGACCTGCAGCGCGTGCACCGTGTACTCCGTGCGGGGCTCGGTCAGGCCGCCGTTGGTGAGGACGATCGCGTCGTCGCCGACCCGGACGGCGGCGAGATCCAGGGTGAGCGTCGCCGGGGCGCCGTCCAGCTCGCCCCTCGTCGCCAGCCGCAGGCCCTGCCTGGCGTCCCCCGCCTGCGGCAGCCCGACCTCCGTGACCCGCACCTCCTGCCGGTCGCCGTGCGGTCCGACCGCTGTGAAGCGGGCGCACTTCTGCGGCATCGTCCTCAGCCAGGCGAGCCCCTTGTCCACATCGGCGCGGTGGGCGGCGGTGACCTGGTAGCGGAGCTGGCCGCCCTCGTCGTAGTCGTCGAAGCCTGCGACGGCACGGGCGCCGGCCGGTTCGCCGAGCAGCTCCTCCGTGTACACGGCGTCGAGGAGGCGTCCGCACTCGGCGTTGTCCGCCGTCGCCTTGAGCAGCGCGTCCCGCCAGAGCGCGGCGCCCTCGGTGGGGGCCCAAGGCGCCCCGAGATCGGCGTCGGTGAGGAGGGCGCGCCGGGCCTGGACGTCGGTGAGGGCGGGCGGGGCGGCGGAGGCCCGCTGTGCGGCGGGGGCCGCCGGGGCGGTGGGGGAGGTGGCGGGTCCGGCCTGCCGGCGTTCCGTGCCGACCCCGGTGCGGTCCTCGTCGTGCATGCACGCGGCCATCGTCAGCAGGGTGCCCATTCCGAGGGCCGAGGCGAGCAGACGTACCGCACGGGGAGAGGGCCGACGGGTCATCAAGGGGTTCCTCCAAGAGGTGGCGGTACGTCAGATCTCCTCCGACGGCACCATTGCCCGCGCGGTCCCACCAGCGGGCCGGGCCGTACGGGTGAGCGGGCGGCCGGGGTCGCCGGGATGCGGAGTCCGGCGGCGCGGTCGCCGTCCGCCATGGCGACGGCGATCTTCCGGGAGCGCGGAACTCGGGTGAGGGGCCGGACTGTGAAAACCTGTGCAGCCGGGAAAGGAGCCCTCACAGTGACGACCGCGGAACCCACCGCCCACGCTCAGCCCGACTCCCTTGGCGCTGCCCGAGGGAGTTCGACTCAACCCGTGCCCGTCATCATCGACTGCGACACCGGCATCGACGACGCCCTGGCCCTGCTGTTCGCCGTACGTCACCCAGGACTCGACCTCCGCGCGGTCACCTGTGTCGCCGGGAACACGGACGTCGACCAGGTGGTACGCAACACCCTCACCGTCCTCGACCAGGCCGGCGCCCCGGACCTGCCCGTCGCGCGCGGCGCCGAGCGGCCCCTGATCGAGCCGGCGCGGCCCGCCGCCCACGTGCACGGGCGGGACGGCATGGGCGACATCGGCCTGGCCGCGCCCACCACGCGGACGCCCGTCGACGTGGACGCGGTGACCCTGCTGCGCCGCGAGATCCTCGGCTCGCCACGCAGGGTCACCCTCATTCCGATGGCCCCGCTCACCAACATCGCGCTGCTGCTGCGTACGCACCCCGAGGTGACCCGCAACATCGAGCGGATCGTCTTCATGGGCGGTGCGGTGGCCACCGGCAACGCCACGCCCGTCGCCGAGTTCAACGTGTGGCACGACCCGGAGGCCGCCGCGGTCCTGCTCACCGCCGGGGTGCCGATCACGATGTACGGCCTGGACGTCTTCCAGCGCGTCGTCGTGCCGGCCGCCGATGTCCAGCGGTTGCGCGCGAGTGCGGAACCGGGTGCGCGTCTCGCCGGTGAGCTGCTCGCCCACCGCGACCCGGCGGCCACCGGCGACCCCACCCCCACCGGCGGCCTCGGCGACGCGGGCGCCGTCTGCTCGGTCGCCGACCCGGCGGGGCTGACCACCAGCCTGCTGCCGGTCGAGGTCTCCCTGGCCCCCGGTCCGACCCGGGGCCAGACGGTTGTCGACCGCCGACGGCGCCCCGGCGAGGCCGAGATCCACCACGGCACGCGTGCACAGCCGCTGGTGGACGTGGCGTTGGACATCGACGTGGAGCGCTACGTGAAGCTGTACCTGGGGACGGTCGAGAACCGGTAGGCATCCCCGGAACCCGGAACCCGGAACCCGGAACCCGGAACCCGGAACCCGGAACCCGGAAACGCCGACCGCCCCGGTGCCGCTCGCGAGGAGCGGCACCGGGGCGGCCGTACTGGACGTACTCAAGCGTTACTGAACGGGGTTACGAACCCGCGCGACCAGCCTTGCGTCGCTTCGTCGCCACCACGATCGCCGCGCCGCCGATCAGCAGCGCGCCGGCGGCGCCCGCGATCGGGCCGGTGGCGCTGCCGCCGCCGGTCTCGGCCAGCGGGGGCTGGGAGCTGTCCGGGCTCGTCGGCGTGGCCGGCGGGGTGGACTCCGGCACCGACTCGGACGGCGTCGGCGTCGACGGCGTCTCGGAGGCGGGCGGGGTCGTCTCGGACACCGGCTCGGAGGGGGTCGGCGTACCCGGGGTCTCCTCGGCCGGAGGCGTCGGGGTCGGGGTCGGGGTGCCCGGGGTCTCCTCGGCCGGAGGCGGCGTGGTCGTGCAGTCCTTCGTACCGCCGTTCCAGGCGGCGATCAGCTTGTCCTTGATGACCGGACGGTCCGGACCCTTGGGCAGGTCGCCGTGCTCGAAGCCGTCGTTGGCGTCGAAGTCGCCGTCGAACTTGACCTTGCCGCGGTAGAGGTCGATCTGCGCGTAGCAGCCCGCGTCGGGCACCGCGATGTCGAGCGAGCCGGTCTCGCCCTGCTTGACGGTGACGGTGTCGAAGTCGACGAAGACCTGCTCGCCGGAGGTGGCGAAGGTGGCACCGTGGGCGAGGTAGGAGGCGAGGGAGGCGGTGCAGGTGCTGGCGTCACCGGCGGTGCGGACCTGGACGTGGACCTTGCCGTCGTCGGTAGGCTTGAGGTTCTGGTCGTCGACGCGGACCGAGTCGAAGAAGTTCTTCCCGTCGAGGGAGAACTGGCATCGGTCGGTCTCGGTCTTAGTACCCGCGCCGGCGCCGGGCTTGTAACCGCCGGTCTTGGAGCCCCAGCCGTCACCGCCGGGCGTGCCGGTGGCCCAGGCCCCCGAGGCCGAGGCCGCGCAGAGGGCGAGTGCGGCGGCGCCCGTCCCCAGGAGGTGCAGCGGGCTGACACGTCTCGCTATGGACATGCGGATCCCATCTTCGCGTGTGCGAAAACCCGGGTACGGCGGGAGGGCAGCGCGTTGCGGCCGGGCCGTACCGGGGGAGTGTGGTCGAAGGAACGCTGGGCCCATTGGTCATATGCGCCACAGCGTTTCCACATCGTGGATCTTGCGGACCGGAGTGTCAACTCAGCGGAACGTAAAGGAGGCTCGCGGATCATCACAACTGAGCCACAGAGGGAAGGACGTGTTCCGGAAGCGCATGCGTTCACTTTCCCGGCGAAGGGGACAGAGTTGGGCTTGTCGTCCGCCGGAGAAATGCCACAGCAAGGAGAGAGTAAGTGCCCGAACCGACCCCTGACCGTCGGCCCCCGTCGTACCCGCAGTCTCTGGACACCTCTTCCCGGGACCCCGACTGGTGGCGCCAGGCGGTCGTCTACCAGGTGTACCCGCGCAGCTTCGCCGACGCCGACGGCGACGGACTGGGCGACCTGAAGGGCATCACCCAGCGCCTGACGCATCTGGCCGCGCTGGGCGTGGACGCCCTCTGGCTCAGCCCCTTCTACCCCTCGGAACTCGTCGACGGCGGCTACGACGTCGCCGACTACCGCGACGTCGACCCCCGCCTGGGCACCCTCGACGACTTCGACGACATGGTCGCCGAGGCCCACCGACTCGCCCTCAAGGTCATGGTCGACATCGTCCCCAACCACACCTCCCGCCGGCACGTGTGGTTCGAGGAGGCCCTGCGCTCGGCCCCCGGCTCCCCGGCCCGCGACCGCTACGTCTTCCGTGACGGCAGGGGTGCGAACGGCGAACTCCCGCCCACGGACTGGCACTCGGTGTTCGGCGGCAGCGCATGGCAGCGGGTGACCGAGGACCAGGCACCCGACGGCCAGTGGTACCTGCACCTCTTCACCCCCGAACAGCCCGACCTCAACTGGGCCAACGAGGAGATCCGCGCCGACTTCCGCACCACGCTCCGTTTCTGGTCCGACCGGGGCGTCGACGGCTTCCGCATCGACGTCGCCCACGCCCTGGCGAAGGACCTCGACGTCCCGCTGCGCGACCTCGGCACCCCCGAACTGGGCGGCGAGGAGGCCCTCGCCGCCTTCCCGCCGGGCACCCACCCCTTCTTCGACCGCGACGAGGTCCACGAGATCTACCGCGACTGGCGCAAGATCCTCGACGCCTACACCCCGCCCCGCATGGCGGTCGCCGAGGCCTGGGTCCCGGGCGCCCGCCGCGCCCTGTACGCCCGCCCGGACGAACTCGGCCAGGCCTTCAACTTCGAGTATCTGCAAGCGGGTTGGGACGCGGAGGAGCTGCGCCAGGTCATCACCGACTCTCTCGCCACGGCCCGTTCGGCGGGGGCGTCGGCCACCTGGGTCCTCTCCAACCACGACGTCGTACGCCACGCGTCCCGCCTGGCGCTCCCCCCGGGCACCGACCTGAACGCCTGGCTCCTGTCGGACGGCACCGCCCCGCCGGTCGACGAGCAGGCCGGCCTGCGCCGGGCCCGGGCGGCGACGCTCCTGATGCTGGCGCTGCCGGGTTCGTCGTACGTCTACCAGGGCGAGGAGCTGGGCCTCCCCGAGGTAGCCGATCTGCCCGCCTCGGCTCTCCAGGACCCGATCTGGGAACAGACGGCGCACACGGGCAAGGGCCGCGACGGCTGCCGGGTCCCGCTGCCGTGGACGACGACCGGTCCGTCGTACGGCTTCGGCGCGGGCGGGGCCTGGCTCCCGCAGCCGGCGCGCTTCGCGTCGTACGCCGTCGAGGCACAGGACGGGGCCGAGGGCTCGACCCTGGAGCTGTACCGCACGGCCCTCGGTTTGCGCCGCCGCCTGCTGGCGGGCGAGGGCCTGACCTGGGCGACGGAAGACGCCCCCGGTGTCCTCGACTTCACGCGCACGGACGGCTGGCGCTGCGTGACGAACCTGTCGGACGCGCCGGTCCCGCTGCCGCCGGGCGGGGTACTGCTGAGCAGCGCCCCGCTGGAGCCGGGCGGAGACCTGGCCCCGGACACGACGGTCTGGCTCGGAAACTAGAAAGAGAAAGAGGTCCTCACCCCGCCGTGGGATGGGCCGGACCGGGGGAGGCGCCGATGTCCGGCGGCGGCGGCGGAGGTGGGGACGACGGTCGGCCGTCGAACCAGCGCAGCGCCGCCGGCATCGAGCGGGGCGTGACGACCGCGCTGCCGGGGAAGGGCGGGAAGGCCGGCGGTGTCGGCGCGTTGCTCGCGGCCTCGACCGCCCCGGCGCGCAGGCCGAACTGACGAGATGCCGCAGGTCGTACACAGAGGGGGGAAGAGCATGGAGATGGCGGGCGGCCGGGACGGGGGTCGCCGAGGGCCTCGAACATCGCGGCCGTCGGCTCGGCCCCATCGGCGGCGAGCGCATGCTCGAAGGGCGGGACGCCACGGCCGGGCTTGCGGCTGGGACACCTGATGGCCGCGGCTGCCCTGGCACCCGTGAGGACGTTCCCGCGGAAGTGGACCGGCGGGAGCTGGAGCAGCGGGTATTCCCTCCGGACGTGTGACATAGCCGCACGTCCCCGGGGGGCGCGTTGTGTGCTAGCGTGGTTTTCAGTTGCAGTTGTGGTTCCCAAAGATTTCGGTGTTCTTCTCCGGTCGGGGCAATCATTGCGGCGACGCGGGGTCCGCACGGTGCGGGCCCCCGAGCATGCCCCAAGGAGATTTAACATGGCCACCGGTACCGTGAAGTGGTTCAACGCGGAAAAGGGCTTCGGCTTCATCGAGCAGGACGGCGGCGGCGCCGACGTGTTCGCTCACTACTCGAACATCGCCACGCAGGGCTTCCGTGAGCTCCACGAGGGCCAGAAGGTGACGTTCGACGTTACGCAGGGTCAGAAGGGCCCGCAGGCGGAGAACATCCTCCCCGCCTGATCCGCGTGAACCTGGCGGTCCACTAGTGGATCGACAACACACGTGATTGTGGCCGGGGCCCGCACCTAGGGGTGTGAGCCCCGGCTCACAGTTTTTTTCGGGACGGTTCAGTACCGGACGCCGGTCGCCGTCCCTGATTCTTGGGGTCATCCCCTTCACCGCTCGTTTCCTTTCGGCCCGTCCCCACGGCCCCTTTGTCCTGTGTGCCGCCGCTGTCGCGGCGGACGCTGAGCGCTGCCGTGAGCTCCGTCGACGTGCCGCATTGAGGAAGGTTCTGCATGAACCGGTCGTTCGCCGACCTGGGCCTGCCGCCCTCGCTGCTGGCCTCCCTCACCGTCGAGGGCATCACCGTCCCCTTCCCGATCCAGGCAGCCACGCTGCCGGACTCTCTCGCGGGCCGCGACGTCATGGGCCGCGGTCAGACCGGCTCGGGCAAGACCCTGGCCTTCGGTCTGGCCCTGCTGGCCCGCCTCGCCGGACAGCGTGCCGAGGCGGGACGCCCGCTGGCACTCGTTCTCGTACCGACCCGTGAGCTCGCCCAGCAGGTCGTGGACGCGCTCACCCCGCACGCCCGCGCCATGAGCCTGCGGATGACCACGATCGTCGGCGGGCTGCCCATCTCGCGTCAGGCCCGTGCGCTGGGTGCCGGCACCGAGGTCGTCATCGCGACGCCCGGCCGGCTCCGCGACCTCGTCGACCGCCGCGACTGCCGCCTCGACCGTGTCGCCGTCACCGTCCTCGACGAGGCCGACCAGATGGTCGACATGGGCTTCCTGCCGCAGGTCACGCATCTGCTCGACCAGGTGCCCCGCAAGGGCCAGCGCATGCTGTTCTCCGCCACGCTCGACGCGGACGTCGGCCGGCTCGCCCGCCGCTACCTGCACGAGCCGGTGGTGCACCAGACCGACCCGCACGCCGGCGCCGTCACGACGATGGAGCACCACGTGCTCTACGTCGACGACGTCGACAAGAAGACGGTCGCCACCGAGATCGCCGCCCGCGACGGGCGCGTACTCATGTTCCTCGACACCCGGCGCAGCGTCGACCGTCTCACCAAGCACCTGCTGAAGAGCGGCGTCCGGGCGGCGGCCCTGCACGGCGGCCGTTCCCAGCCCCAGCGCACGCGCACGCTCGCCCAGTTCAAGACCGGCGAGGTCACCGTGCTGGTCGCCTCCGACGTGGCGGCCCGTGGCATCCACATCGACGACCTCGACCTGGTCGTCAACGTGGACCCGCCCGGCGGCGCCAAGGACTACCTCCACCGTGGCGGCCGTACGGCCCGTGCCGGAGCCTCCGGCAGCGTGGTCACCCTGGTCCTGCCCGAGCAGCGCCGCGAGATGCGGAGCCTGACCCGGGCGGCGGGCGTCGACCCGAACACGGCCAAGGTCTCCCCCGGCGCCGTCGAACTGACCCGCATCACCGGCGCCCGTACGCCCTCGGGCATACCGGTGGTCGTCCCGGTCCCGGCCCCGACCCCGCCGTCCGCCCCGAAGGGCGACGGCTCCGGTGGCCGGTCGAGGTCCTCGCGGTCCCGGTCCGGCTCGGGTTCGGGGTCGGGTTCGGGCTCGCGGTCACGTCGTGGGGGCGCGGAGGGCGGTGCGGCCACGACGCGTACGTCGGGCGGTGGCGCCGCGGGCAAGGCCCGTACGACGGGCGGCGGCACTGCCAAGAAGGCGTCGCGTCCGACCGGTGGCGGTGCCAAGCCGCCGCGGGTGTCGGGCGGGAACCCGTCCGCCCGTACGGAGCAGGATCCCGCCGGCGAGCCACGCAGCCGCCGGCGCCGGGCGCCCCGTAACAGGCGCCCGGGTTCCGACGCCCGTCAGGGCAGCTGACCTTCAGCTCCAGCAGCAAGAGCACCTGTACCAGCACCTGCCCAGGGCCAGCCGGCCCCCGAAACGCCGGGCCGGCTCCGAAGCCACTGACTCCGGCCCCTTACCGACCTGCGGAGGCACCATGCGTTGTGTGATCGCCCGATTCCCGTTCGACCTGATCATGAGCGAGGTCACGCACAAGATGGACGGGGTGGTTCCCGAGCCCATCACCAGTGCGGCTGTCGGCATCGGTGGCGTGGACTACCCCGTCAAGCAGGTCGGCGCGGTCATCACCCGCCTCGACCGGCGGGACTTCACCGAGAAGGAGATGATCGCCGCGCTCACCAGGCTCGGCTTCACCTGCCGGCCCGCCGCCGCGCAGGCCCCTGCCCGCCCGGCGGTCATCGACCCGTGGGCCGAGATGCAGTAGCGCTCCGCTGGGGGCTGCGCGATTGCGGGTGCGTGGTGGCTTGTCGCGCCCACGCGGCGGCACCGCAGACCGATACGGCCCCGCGCCCCTGAACGGGGCGCGGCCGAACCGTCCGGACCTACCCGACCGGCAACCCGCAACCGCCACGGCCAGCGGATACGCGCCCGTTCTGAGGGGCGTACCGACCGTGCCCGTCGCCGTTGTCACCGGTACGAGTCTGCCGGCGTCGGCCGTTGTGACGTGGGCCGTGGTGCCGTTCCGGTCGGGGGCGACGTCGAAGGCGGAGCGGCCGACGGTGACCGGGCTGCCCGGAGCGCCGGTCACCGTGTCGAGCGGCGTGATCGTGTCACCGTTGCTCGCGCTGACCCAGAGGCAAGACCCCCTCCACTTGCTTTACTGAGCTCATGACCGACACCGCCTCCCCCGCCCGCACCGTCGCCGTCCTCGGCACCGGCATCATGGGTGCCGCCATGGCCCGTAGCCTCGCCCGGTCCGGCCACGCCGTCCGGGTGTGGAACCGGACCCGCGCCAAGGCCGAACCGCTGGCCGCCGAGAGCGGTGTCCAGGTCTCCGGCACCCCCGCCGACGCCGTCCGGGACGCGGATGTCGTCCTGACCATGCTGTACGACGGTGACGCCGTCCGGGAGGTCATGGGCGCCGCCGCGCCCGCCCTCCGTCCGGGGGCCGCGTGGGTGCAGTCGACCACCGTCGGAGTGGACGCGATCGGTGAACTGGGCTTGCTGGCAAGCGGGTTGGGGCTCGTCTTCTTCGACGCGCCCGTGCTGGGGACCCGGCAGCCCGCCGAGGCCGGGCAACTGCTCGTGCTCGCCGCCGGACCGGTGGAGCACCGGTCGGCCGTCGCGCCCGTCTTCGACGCGGTCGGTGCCCGTACGGTGTGGACCGGTGAGGAGGGCGGGGCCGGCAGCGCGACACGGCTCAAGCTCGTCGCCAACACCTGGGTCCTCGCGGCGACCAACGCGACCGGCGAGGTGCTGGCCCTGGCCCAGGCCCTCGGCGTCGACCCGCGGAGCTTCTTCGACGCCATCGCCGGCGGCCCGCTCGACATGGGCTACCTGCGGGCCAAGGCCGGCCTGATCCTGGACGACCGGCTGACCCCGGCGAGCTTCTCGGTGTCCACGGCCGGGAAGGACGCGCGGCTGATCGTCGAGGCGGGCGAGCGGAACGGCGTACGGCTCGATGTGGCCGCCGCGAGCGCCGAGCGGTTCCGGCGGGCCGACGAGCAGGGGCACGGGGACGAGGACATGGCGGCCGCGTACTTCGCCTCCTTCGAGGAGAGGTAGCCGAGGACGTCTCTGTCACCGCTGTCAGCCCACTCGTACCTTTCGGCTGCCGCAGGTGCCGCACACCGCGTCGGTGAGGGGGGAGCGCATGGCGCGGCCGTCCTCGTCGACGTACTCCAGGGGGTTCAGACAGCCCGCCGGGTCGGGGAGGAAGACGACCTCGAAGGTGCGGCTCCAGGCCGTGCCGCAGTCGAGACAGGCGAAGGCGAAGGTCTCGGTGAGGTTGCCGGTCGCGTGGTCCTGCTCGTTCTCGCCGGACATGCGGTACTCCCTGCGTGCCGTACGGGCGGGTGAGACGTCGCGCTGCGCCGAGGCCCGCCCCGCTGGCGTCGGCGGGGCGGGCGGGCTGTCGGATCAGCGCGACCGGGTCACCGAACCGCGTCTGCCGTGCCCCCTGCCGCGGGGAGTGCGGGCAGCGGGGGCAGCGGGGCCGGAGGCAGCTCCAGCGGAGGCAGGGCGACCGGGGGCACTTCCACCGGCAGGGGCGGCAGACCGCCGAGCAGGTTGCCGAGGGTGTCGAGGAGGCCGCCAAGCAGGTCCGCGAGCGTGTCCAGCAGGCCGCTCACCAGGTCGGTCACCGTGTCGATGAGGCCGTCGAGCGTGGCCGAGAGCTGGTCCAGGAGGTCCGAGACCGGGTCGGCCATGACTGCCGCGGCCCGGTTCGACGTGCCGGCCCGTTCCGCCATGCGCTGCTTGAGCGAGGCCTTCGCCGTCTCGACCTCCGTCGCGAACCCGGCCGCCTGGGTCGCGGTCAGACGGCCGGTGCCTGTCTGCTCGGTGAGGTCGGTCAGGACGTTCAGTACCGGAGTGAGTACGTTGTCACGGTCGGCGCGCTCCAGGGCGCCGATCCGGTTCAGTACCCGGTCCGCGTAGTTGTTGGACGCGGAGGACGTGGTGGACGTGCTGAGTGTGGTGGACGTGGAGGACGTGGAGGACCACGCCGTGCCGGCGCCGACGACGGCGTGGGCTTCCCGGCTCGCGTCGGTGACGGCGACGGCCGTGCCGACCGGGCCGAATATCAGCGCGGCACAGACGACGGACGACGGGAGGAGGAGTCCGTGGGAACGGGATACGAGGGCGCGCATGCGCAGTCCTTTCGAGAGCTGCTCTCTTTGGGCCCACGGTGAGAACGCCGGCCACGGTCCGCAACCGCTCACGAACGCTCGGTAATCCGCGTCCCGGTCTCCGTCACCCCGCTGACCTGTGTGTTTCCCCGGTACGTCGAAGGGTTGTCGAGTCCGGTGCCGTTCGGCCGTCAGGGGAGCCTCGCTCCCGCAACACCGTGAGCGCGCCCACCCCCGAAGTACGGGGGTGGGCGCGAGTGATTTCGGTGCAGTTGTCGTCGGAGTCGGCGGCGGGCGGGGGGAGTTGCCCGCCGCCGGGTCCGACGACGTGCGCCGTTCCCCGTCCCCACGGGTCCGGCGCGGGGCCACCTCTGGCTACGGAGGCGGCCCCTGTTCATGGGCGGTCAGTCCCGGTCGGGTACGAGCACCGGGGTCGGCCCCGGAGGCGGAACCGGCGCGGGTGCAGATGCCGTCGCCGGAGTGGAGCGGTGCGTGAGCGCCTCGCCCTCCACGTCGACGCGGGGGAGGATGCGGTCGAGCCAGCCCGGCATCCACCAGGCGGCCTTGCCGAGCAGGGCCAGTACGGCGGGGACCAGGGCCGTCCGGACGACGAAGGCGTCGAACAGGACCGCGATGGCGAGCCCGAAGCCGATCATCTTGATCATGGACTCGCCGGCTCCGATGAACCCGGAGAAGACGGCCATCATGATCAGCGCGG